>CAYVPD010000196.1:0-3790 GCA_964453545.1 uncultured Gemmatimonadaceae bacterium | reverse complement strand
ATCGAAATCCGTGCGATCCAGCACCTCTCCCTCACGGTACACGAGGGCGAGGGCCTCACCATCAGCCACGGGCACTTCGATACGCACCTTGGCGAGACGGGCTCGAATGCGTGCCTTCAGTGCCTCGAGCAGCGCCTCCAAGGTGTTAGGCTGGTGCGCTGAAACGAAGAGTGCCGGTCGGTTCACAAACGCCCGCACCCGTTCCCGAAGCGCCGACTCTTCGGCATGGGTCAAACGATCGACCTTGTTGTAGACGAGCATCTGGGGGATCGCATCGAGCTCGAGATCTTCGAGCACCTCGAAGACGACGTTTTCGTGTTCCTCGCGGTCAGGATGAGATGCATCGATCACGTGCAGCAGCACGTCAGCTTCTCGGGCCTCTTCGAGCGTCGACCGAAATGAGGCCACCAAATGGTGGGGCAATTTGCGAATGAACCCGACCGTATCGGTGAGGAGCGCCTGGTGCCCGTCGCCAAGGTCGATGGCTCGGGTCGTCGAGTCGAGGGTGGCAAACAATCGATCCTCAACCAGCACATCCGCGCCCGAAAGCGCTCGGAGCAATGACGACTTGCCTGCATTCGTATACCCCACAAGCGCCGCTCGAAACTCCCCTGTGCGGCGCAGTCGCTGGACTTCGCGCGCGGCCGCAACATCGGCCAGTTTGCGCTTCAGGTCAGCAATGCGACGCCCGATCAGCCGTCGGTCGGTCTCCAACTGCGTTTCACCTGGACCCCGCAAGCCGATTCCACCGCGAGTGCGCGACAAGTGGCTCCACATGCGCTTGAGGCGCGGAAGCAGGTACTCGAGCTGCGCGAGTTCAACCTGCATACGGGCCTCTCGCGAACGGGCTCGGGTCGCAAAGATGTCGAGAATCAGCTCGGAGCGATCCATCACCCGCACCCCGACGGCCGTCTCGAGGTTCTTGCCCTGCGCCGGGGAGAGCTCTTCGTCAAAAATCACCAGATCGGCGCCCGTGGTCTCGACGACTTCCTTCAGCTCCTGCGCCTTGCCCTCACCGATGTAGAGCTTCGGATTCGGGGTGTCGATTCGCTGCTGGACCACGGCCTCGACATGCCCACCCGCGGTGTCGGTCAGGCGACCCAGTTCGGCAAGATGCTCGTCGGCCGTATGGGCATCGAGCCAGCGGGACGGAGCTCCCACGAGCACCACCCGGTCCACCGGCTTGCGGTTGTCGATCAATTGCGTCGGCATGTCAGCGTCGTATCAGCAGGGGCTCAGCGGTCCAAGCGACCGATGCGGTCAAAGGGCACACGCAGGGTTCCTACAGGTGATCCGACCGAGAATGCCCCCTCGAAGCGATACTCCAGCGTGCCCTCACGAAGCAGCGCGAGCAAGGCAGGGCCTACATCGCGGTACTGAAAGGGTACGTCGAGCGTGACGCGCGCCGTGTCGCGCGAAGGCAGATCGACCGCCTCGGCGGTGCGACCCTCGGCAAGCAGACGCCATTCCCGCCCCTCAGGCGTGCTCCCGGTGTCGGGAGTCGCGGCATACGAAAGAACGTAGTCGAGCGCCTTGGACTCGAGCCCGAAGCGGTTCGGATTCACCACGTCGAGTTCCACCCGCACGGTCGCTCCTGCAAGCCCGATACCGCGAAGCTCAACCTGCGAGAGTGCGACCGAAGGCTCACGGACCAGCGAAGCGCAGGCACCCAACGCCGCAAAGAGCACGAGCGCCATCGCCAGAAACAACCCTCGCGTGCCGGGAGCGGGGGGTTTGGCAGACCAGCGACGCGATGGCGAAACGGCCCCATGGCCGCAGGTAGAAGTCATGGGCTGTGGTACCGCTCAGCCAAGCCCGGGGTCCCCTTCCCTGGCCCTCGCCTCCGCCCGTCGCCGGTTGAACCATGCGATGCGCTCGGCCAGGGTCTTCTCGAAGCCAAAGCGCCCCGGCTCATAGAAGCGTGTGCCCTCCAGCGGCTCGGGCAAATAGGCTTGAGGCGCAACGCCCTCGGGGGTATCGGGGTCGTAGCGGTATCCCTTGCCGTAACCCAGGTCTTTCATCAAACCGGTTGGGGCATTGCGAATGTGCATTGGCACCTCGGCTGCCGGGTACTCTCGGGCTGCCGTGCGCGCCGCCTTCCAAGCGCGATACACGCGGTTGGACTTGGGCGCGAGTGCGAGGTAGACCGTCGCCTCGGCGAGGGCCAACTCTCCCTCAGGGGCGCCGAGAAAGTGGAACGCGTCTCGCGCAGCCAGCGTGACCTCGAGTGCCTGCGGGTCAGCCAGCCCGATGTCTTCGCTGGCCATGCGCACGAGACGTCGTGCGATGTAGAGCGCATCTTCACCTGCGTCGAGCATGCGTGCGAGCCAGTACAGCGCCCCGTCGGCATCACTGCCCCGCACCGCCTTGTGCAGGGCCGAAATCAGGTTGTAATGCGCCTCACCCCCCTTATCATAGGCCGCGAAGCGGTGCTGCAGCGCCTCTTTGAGCACCCGCAGATCCACCGTGCCCCCGGGGCCGGCAATCAGGGCCGCACCCTCAAGCACGCCCAAAGCACGCCGAGCGTCTCCGTCGGCCTGCCGTGCCAACTGTGCGAGCACCTCGCCATCGATGTTGAGCTCCAACGCACCCAGCCCACGCTCCGCATCGCCAAGCGCCTGGCGCACGATGGCCTGAACGTCGTCGTCAGTTAACGGCTGAAGGACATAAACAGGTGCACGCGACAGTAGCGGCCGTACGATCTCGAACGAGGGGTTCTCGGTCGTAGCGCCCACGAGGACAATCGTTCCGGCCTCAACGTGCGGAAGAAAGGCATCTTGCTGCGCCTTGTTGAAGCGATGAATCTCATCGCAGAAGAGCAAGGTCGACGGCTCCCCGGCTTGGAGCCGCACCTCGGCCTCTGCAATGATCTCACGCACCCGGGCGATGCCCTCAGTTACCGCACTGAACGGCACGAACCGAACCCCTGTGGCCTCAGCGAAGAGACGCGCGAGGGTCGTTTTTCCGCTACCAGGAGGGCCCCACAAGATCATCGACGCCGGACGCGCCGTCTCGATCATGACGCGCAGGGCCCGACCTTCACCCAGCAGATGCGTCTGTCCCTGGAACTCGGCAAATGTCCTGGGGCGCATACGCGCAGCCAGCGGAGGCGCCTGTGATTTTGCTTCTTGAGGACTCACGCGTCGTCGTCCATCGCGGCCATCACCTCGAGCACCCGGGTGCGCAGAAGCTCGGCATCGTTTCGCGTTGGATCGTCCAGAACTTCGTCGAGCAACGCCTCGAGAATCACCCCGAAGTGAGGTCCGGGACGCAGACCCAAGGCAATCAGGTCGCGTCCGCTAATGGCAAGGTCGGCGATCTGAAGCACCGGATGCTGCTGGAGCAGGCGGCGAAGGGCCGTGATCGCTGGCCGCGGATCGTCGACCACACCCGTGGCTGCGCGGGCTCGGGCCAACCAGAGACGGGCAACATCGGGTATTTGATGCGGTCCGACACGGGCTGCCCAGCGACGTAGCCCCGCACCCTGAAGTTCACTCGGAGGCGCCAACCCGGCAGCGACGAGATCAGCCACCACGCCCACCTGCGCGTTGGACGTACGCAGTCGCATCAGGATCGCCACGGCTCGAGCCACACCCGGTGCGGGTGTCGCCCCGTCCGGGCCTGCCGCCGAGAGCTGCGGATCGACCCAGCCTTCGGGCAGCTGGGTGAGATCCGCCTGCCCGACGCGCGCCAGCAGTGCCGCCATTCTCAGCCAAACGCGGTGCCGTGGTACCGCATCGACCTCGGCCACTGTGGCGGACCACGAAGCACCATCCAGCCCGGCCAGCTC
>CAYVPD010000195.1:0-3825 GCA_964453545.1 uncultured Gemmatimonadaceae bacterium | reverse complement strand
AGATACCTGATGCGGCTCTTCAAACGTCGCGTGATCGATGATGGTCTCGGGGTCAAAGACCACGACGTCGGCATACATGCCGGGGCTCAGCACACCACGATCGCTGATGGACAGCCGCGTAGCGACCGCCGAGGTCATCTTGCGCACCGCGTCTTCGAGGCTCAGCGCGCTCTGCTCACGCACGTAGCGCCCCAAGATGCGCGGGTACGTCCCGTAGGCACGCGGGTGCACGAGACCCAGCCCGGCATTGGGGTTCAGCCCGCCGGCATCGGTACCAATCTTGATCCACGGCTGCTGCAGGCCCAGACGCACATTGTCTTCGCTCATCATGAAGAAAATCGTGCCGATGCGCTGCCGTTCCGAGACCAGCAGGTCCATCGCGGCCTCGACCCAATCCGTGCCCATCTGCGCCGCAACCTCCGACAGCCGCTGGCCCGACCAGTGCGCATTTTCGGGCTTGTCAAAGCCCAGCACCATGACGCCCTCAGGCGTCGAGAGTTCACAGAGATTTTCCCAGTCCTTCAGACCAGGAGCGAGGATCTCTTCGCGGATCTTTGCGCGCTCCGCAGGATCAGCCAGCCGTGAAAACAAGCGCCCACCCTCCGAAGCCGAGGGCGGCATGCAGGCCGACAGCCCCGTGCCCCCTGCTGCATACGGATAGATCGTCGCCTGCACGTCTTGGCCACTCGCCCGTGCCTCATCAATCTGGCCAATGATCTGCGCCATCTTCGGGTGGTTGCGCACCCCGCCCACCTTCAGGTGGTAGATCTCGACGGGTACCGAGGCCTCACGCCCAATACGCAGGGCTTCGTCGACGGCCTCAACCACCTGATCGGCCTCGGAGCGCATGTGTGTGATGTAGACGCCTCCATACGGTGCCATCGCCTTGGAGATCTCGATCAGCTCTTCGGTCGAAGCGTAGTTGCCCGGCGGATAAATCAGGGCCGAGGCCAGCCCAAAGGCGCCCTCTTCCATCGCCCAACGCACCGCGGTCTTCATCGAGTCGAGCACGGCTCCCTGGGCCTCACCCATGCGCGAGCCGACGCCATACAGACGAATCGTGGTCGCGCCGACAAACGAGCCCAAGTTGGTCGAGGCCCCGTGCGCCTCCATCGCTTCGAGCCAGCGCGAAAAGCCGCCACGCCCTGAGAAGCGCCCACCCTCACGACCATTCAAAGGTGCGTCGGTCGTGCCTTCGCCCATGATCTCGGTGGTCACGCCCTGCGTCACCTTGCTGATCAACCGTCCATCGCCCTCGAGCAAGGCGTAGCGCGAGTGACTTTGGATGTCGATAAAGCCCGGTGCGACCACCATGCCGCGTGCATCAACCCGCTCCCGCGCCATAGCCCCCGCCAGTGTGCCCGCCGGCGCGACCTCGACAATGCGGTCGCCCTGGACGGCCACGTCGCCGTAGAACCAGGCGTTGCCGGTACCGTCGACCACGCGCCCACCCTCAATGATGAGATCGTAGGTCGCAGGGGTCTGCGCCCGCACAACCACCGGCAGGGCGAGCAGCGCGCCGAGCGCCAGTGCCGCGAGCGATCGAACGTTGGTAAATGACCACGGTTTCAAGTTCAGCATCTTGGGGATCTCCTGTTCATGAGCAACACCCTAGCCGTAGGGCGTCAGGAATAGTCAGGAAAGCGTCAGGAAAGCGTCGGGGCGAGATCGCTTGCAACGTAGCACACCGCGCTACCCCTTCGGCAGCCCGCGATACGCGGCTTGCAGCGCCAATACCTCGTCGACCGGCATCTCGACCAACTCTTCGTAGACGCCAGGCGCCGTCGCCCCCTCGGTGTTGATGACAAGCACCCGCGCCGTCGCGTCAATGCCCCACTGCGCGGCCAGATCATGCTCGGCGCAGAGCCCGATGAGCCCGGCCAGTCCGGCGACCCCCGACTCCCCACCGACCACAGGCACATCGCCAAACGCACCCCGCGCGACGATGCGCATGGCCGTCACCGCAGCTTCATCAGTGATCGTGACAAACGCATCGATGCAGGGCGCAAGCACCTGCCACGCGAGCGGCGAGGCTTCGCCGCAGGCGAGCCCCGCCATGACGGAGTCAACGCTGCCCGTGGCTACGGCAGGGCGTCTTTGGATGGCGCTTTGCAAGAGACAATCGGCCTGCTCTGGCTCAACCACGATGAGCCGCGGGCGCGCGGGGCCGAAGTGCTCCCAAAGGGCAGCCGCTACCCCAGCTGCCAGCCCCCCCACCCCGCCCTGCACGAAAACGTGCGTCCACGGGGCTGCAGTGCCGCGCTGTGCGACGGCCTCGGTTGCGATGATGCTGTAGCCCTGCATCACATCGCGCGGCACCTCGGTATAGCCCTCATATGAGGTATCTGACACAACATGCCATCCATGGGCCTCGGCGAGCCGTGCGGCCTCGCGCACGGAGTCGTCGTAATTGCCCGAAATGCGCCTTACGTCTGCGCCAAACGTCGCAATCGCCTGCTCGCGCTCGACACTCACGTTTTCGTGAATGACGATCACGCAGCGGCAGCCCACCGACTGCGCCGCCGCGGCCAGAGCCCGGCCATGGTTGCCGTCAGTGGCGCTAATCACCGTGTAGTGGGCTAGCTGATCACGGTAGGCGCCCTTCAGCACACGTGCCGGGTCGAGGGCCGCGCGTGGCTCGGGCCATGGCTCGGGCCCTGGTTCGGGTCCATGCTCGCGCTCCTGCAGCCGCACCATCAGCCGCACTAGCGCGATCGGCGCCCCGAGCGCCTTGAAGCTCTCCAGCGGCGAGCGCACCGACTCGTCTTTGAGCTGCAGCTCGGCCACCCCCACGTGGCGCGCTAAACCCGGCAGATCGTAGAGCGGTGTGGCACCGGTGCGCAGCAAGGGCCACGGCGCTAGCCAAGCCGCACTCTCGCGGGCCGCGGCGAGATTCAAGATCTCGGCCAACTCGGCCGGATACGCACCGTGCAGGGCGTCAGGGTTGGCAGCAATCATGATCGCATTATGCCCTGCACTCGGCCTCGCGAGTAGAGGGGCGGGTTTATCACCGTGGGCTACATGGCCTTGATCCGGCGTCGCGCAGGAAAACGCTGTCAGAACCGACCTTACCCTATCACTTTTGACATACCATTTGTCACCTTCTAAAACTCTGTATGCCACGCAACACCGTCCGTCTCCCCGACGATCTGCCAGCTGAGGCGCAGCGCTACGCCGCCCCTACCCCAATCGTCGCCGGGTCGCGCACCGAGTGCCCCGTTCAGGTGAGCAGGTCGTCCGGCTCCATCGGGATCAACACCGAGCGAATCCAGGCCGCGAATTCCTCTTCGCCCAGCGAGCCCGCGGCCACCTGCTTCATGATCATGACCACCTCTGGCTCCAGCGCCTCGATCTCCGACCCGTTGATGATCAAAAACATGTTGGAGGCGATGAACCCAATGCGTTTGTTGCCGTCGACAAACGGATGCTTCTTCGCAAGGCCAAATCCGTAGCAGGCTGCCAGCTCGGCGATGTCAGACTCCGGCGTATCGATCCAACGTTGTCGGGCGCGAGCGAGCGCCGCATCCAGCAGACCCTCATCGCGCAGCCCAAGCTGCCCCCCGTGGGCACGGAGCTGATCGGCATGCCCGGCTTCAACCGCGGCGCGCGGCAACCAGATGGGCTCGGCGGGGCCCTGACTCACTTGGCCAGTTCGCGCAGCGCGTTGCGATACTTGGCTGCGGTGCGCTCGTAAGCAGCCATCGCCTTTTGGAACTCCGGATCGTAGGGGGTGAGCAAAATGCCGTCTTCTTGCTCAACCACGAAGATCTCGTCTCCAGCTTTGATCTGGAGGCGCTCAGCGACATCTCTGGGGATTGTGGCGCC
>CAYVPD010000194.1:0-3846 GCA_964453545.1 uncultured Gemmatimonadaceae bacterium | reverse complement strand
GATCACCATTGAGCACGACCACATCGCCTCGTACGGTGCCAGCGACCACAAGGTCGCCTCCCACCACGACGACATCGCCCGTGATTTCTTGCGATGTGCCGATGCGGGTTGGGCCGCTGAAGCGTGAGGTGGCCGGCGCATTGGCGATCTCCAGGGCCCGATCGACCACTTCTGGGGGCGCCTGGTTCGGCGGGGTGGTGACCTGGGCCGAAAGGCTGCTGGCGGGAGCCAAGCAAGCCAAAGCGAGCAGCATCAGGTGACCGAACTGAGCAAGGGCTGGCCGAGATGATGAGCGGCGCATGCGAAGTTCCTTGAATATCGGCGTTGGCATCGATGGGGGGTCAGGTTGGCGTCACAGGTCACGCAATCCGAGCCGTTTCATGCGGCGATAGAGATTGGCTCGGTCGGTCTGCAGGATTCGTGCGGCTTCGGCGACATTGTCGTCGGCCTCTGCAAGCGCCTGCTCGATCAGTTGGCGCTCAAACCGCTCAAGGCGAGTGGAGAGGGCTACGCCGCGATCGATGGCTGCATCGCCCGGCGTGTTCACCCCACGTTGGCGTGCTCCAGCAAGAATCGCGTCGACGGCGTCAGCATCGACGGTAGGGCCGGATCGAAGAATCGTCAGCCGCTCGACCACGTTGAATAGCTCGCGCACATTGCCAGGCCAGTCGTGCTCCAGCAGACGCTCGATGGCACCGTCTGAAAAGGTGACGGGCGCCAGACCCTGTCGCGCGCAAAGACGGCTCTGGGCGTGCTGGACCAGCAGCGGTAGGTCGTCTCTTCGTGCGCGCAAAGCGGGCATGCGAAGAGGAATAACCGAGAGGCGGTAGAGCAGGTCGCTGCGAAATTCACCCTGACTCGTCGCGCGATCGAGGTCTCGGTTTGTCGCGGCGATCAGTCGCACATCGACGTCGATCGAGTCACTCGCGCCGACGCGTTCGACCCGGCCGGTATCGATGGCGCGCAGCAGTTTGGCTTGCGCCTCAGGCCCCAGGTCTCCGACTTCATCGAGAAACAGAGTACCTCCGTGGGCAAGCTCGAAGCGACCCCGCCGGCGCTCCGTCGCACCCGTGAAGGCACCGCGCTCGTGCCCGAACATCTCGCTCTCGACAAGATCTCGTGGGATCGCTGCCGAGTTCACCCGCACAAATGGCCCGGCGCTGCGCTGGGAGAGTGCGTGAATCGCTGCGGCGGCGAGCTCCTTGCCGGTGCCTGACTCACCGAGGATCAGCACACGAGCGTCGCTTGCCGCCACCTTGCGCAGCGTTTCGCGTAGTTCGCGCATCACCTCGGTCTCGCCGATCAGCCCGGTGGCCGGGCCGAGTTCTTCGATCAGCGCGCGGCTCAGGTCGCGCGCCCGCGAGACCTCGGCAGCGCCCCGGATCGTGAGCAAGACGGCCTCGGGCGAGAGTGGCTTTTCGATGAAGTGAAAGGCGCCCAGTCGGGTGGCTTGCACGGCGTCGTCGAGGCTCGCGGCCCCGCTCATCATCACCACGGCGGCCTCGGGCACGATTTCGCGAAGACGCGGGAGTGCGTCCAACCCCGACATGCCCGGGAGCATGAGGTCAAGCAACACGACGTCGGGCCGAACATCGTCAACCATGCGCAACGCCTCTTCGGCACTTGCGGCCTCGTTGATACGGTAGCCCTCATGGGCCAGAAGAGCCTGCAGCGACCGGCGGATATTTCCTTCGTCGTCAACGATGAGAATTCTCATACCGATGTCTCCCGCATCGGGTCGCTCGGCGTCACATCGGGATCAGTGGGCAGCTCGAGCATGAAGTGCGCCCCTTTTGCTGATGGCAGCAGCGTGGCCGTACCGCCGTGCAGCTCGGCTGCTCGTCGAACCAGAGCCAGACCGAGCCCGGAGCCTCGACTTCGGGTGGTCACATTGGGCATCCAAATCTCTTGCTCGAGATCAGCAGGAACTCCCGGCCCGTTGTCCATCACCTCAATACGAGCTCCTGCACGGGTTCCGGAGAGGCGCACTTCGATACGAGGAAGCTCATCACCCCGCATGGCGTCGAGGGCATTTTCAAGCAGGTTGCGCACGGCCCGCTCGATAAGATCATGATGGCCCTTGATGAGCGGGACAGGTGCACGCACGTCGAGCGAGATTGCCAGCTCGCGATCGCGATATCGGCCAATCAGCGCATGGAGCAACTCCGACAGATCGACCGGGGCCGGGGGACCTGCGGGCGCGCGTCCGAACTGACTGAAGCTTCGGGCCATGTCGTCGAGGCGATCAACCTCTTCAAGCAGAATTGCGGCGGTTTCTCGCACCTGGGGGTCGGCGCTACGGGCGAGCGACGACGCACTCATGCGCATCGGCGTGAGTGGGTTCTTGAGTTCATGCGCGACGGTGCGCGCCATGTCAGTCCAGGCTCGAAGCCGTGCCGCTTCGACCTCTCGGTCCCGCGCCGCCGTCGTCGCCCGCGATGCCTCCCGGAGCGCGTGGCGCAGCGCGCGGAACTCCCTCACGCCTGACCGATCCTGCTCGGCTCCGGGCAGCGGGCGTCCCTCACCGATCCGTTCCGTCCAGTCGACGAGCTCTCTGACTGGTCGCGCTAGCGATTTTGATACCGCGCGAGCTACAAGTGCCGCGATGGCGGCCAGAGTGAGCAGGCTGAGCACCGCGGCCAGGGGCAGGAGCGACGAGACCCGGCGTGTCATGGCGGCCCAGAGGCGCGACTGGCGCACACTGGCGCCGAGGGCCTCACCGTGTTCGTCGGCCAGTGCCTGCGCGGGGGCATCAGCGGGCAGACGGAGTCGCACGTCGTCGATCAGGGCGCGCCCGGACTCGGCCACAGCCTCCCACGGACCGAGGGTGCCTGTGGTGCTCCCGAAGTTGCCGAGTGCTACGATTCCGGTGACGACCAGAACGCCGGTAGGCACCAGAGCAACCGCAAGCAGGGCGGCGAACACCCGGCCCCGAAAGCTTCTGATGCGAAACACGCGCCCTCCTCAATCTGGTTCGATGCGGCACGACCTTGAACGTGCCAAGCCATGGCAACTCTCAAAGGTACCTCATCGCGTCATGGCATGTTCATGCCCCCCCTCTTGAGCCCGCTTGCGGGAGGTGGTGCGTCAATGGGCGAAGGCAATAGGCACACCATCGCCAGTGCCGCTCGATGCGGCTACCGCAGACGCAATTGGCCAAGGCCGCGAGGCCACACGCCGGGCACCCTGAGGCCGAGCGAGGCATGTCGCCTTGGCAGTTCCGGCAGGCGTGGCCGGCGTCGAGTTCAATGCGCAGCACCCGCTCCGCCTCCAGCGCCGTCGTGACGCCCTCGGCCACCAGTCGCCGAGCGTCATCGCGCAACGATCCCATGCCGTTGTCGCGGGCGGCTCGTCGCACTTCACCCTGTGCCCTACCCTGCGCGATCAGCTCGCGCAATCGATGATCGACTTCGAGCACCTGAAACACCCCTGTACGGCCACGAAACCCACCGTGACATGCGGCACAGCCTGACGCGCCGCGCAATCGACAGCGACCACAAACACGCCGGAGCAGTCGTTGGGCCACCACACCACTGAGCCCGCCCGCGACCAAGTGGGCAGCCACGCCCATATGCAGAAGCCTGGTGACGGCGCCCGGTGCGTCGATCGTGTGTACGGTCGAGAGTACGAGGTGGCCCGTGATTGCGGCGGTCATGGCGATCTCGGCAGTCTCCCGATCGCGGATCTCGCCGACCATGATCACATCGGGATCCTGACGAAGAATCGCACGGAGGCCTTCGGGAAAGCCGAGACCTGCCCGCGGTGAGACCTGCACGTGAGAGACGCCCTCGATGCGGTACTCCACCGGGTCTTCGAGCGTAACCACGTTGAGCCCCACACGGTCGA
>CAYVPD010000193.1:0-3847 GCA_964453545.1 uncultured Gemmatimonadaceae bacterium | reverse complement strand
CCCCGAGACATGCGGGTCAGCCCCCTCTACGTGCCGAACCTCAAGGCGCAGGGGAGAGCTGTTACGCGATCGCAGCGTCGACGTGAATACCTCGCCGTCTGGCTGCGGCGCCTCGTCTGGGCTCGATGGGTACAGCTGCGCGACCGTGCTGTCGACGTCGACTTCGAAGAGCCGTAGATCGAGATGCAGATGTCGAGCGAAATCGTCGAGGGTCTGACGAACCGACTCGGCGAGGGTAGAGCGCCGGCCGCGGTCAGGGCTCATGCCGTGGCTGCCTCTCCGAAATCGGTGCGATGTGACAGGCGCAGCACGAGCGTCACGCAGTTGCCCCGCTCGTTGTAATGCACCTCGTCCATCAGCTGGCGCATCAGAAAGAGACCCCGCCCCGAGGAGCGCAGCAGGTTTTCAGGTTGCGTCGGATCGGGCACGCTCTTCGGGTCAAAGCCGCGGCCCTGATCAATCACCCGGGCCGTGATCGTCTCGGGAGCGATGGTCACCTCGACGCGCACGCGCTTGTCGTCGCGGCCCTCGTTGCCGTACTGCATCGCGTTGGCCAGGGCCTCAGAGAGACTCACCCTCAGGTTGAGCGAAAGCTGCCCCTGATGGCAGTCGCAGTTGCGACAACGACGAACGATGTCTTCGACGGCTGCTTCGATTGCCGAGAGGTCGTTCGGCAGATCGACGATCAGCTCGTCGAAACCGTCGTGCCCGCTCACTTGCGCTCCAGGGCCGCCTCTTTGGTATCGGCGATCTGGAAGAGCATGTCGAGCTTGGTGAGCTCAAAGAGCGTGCGCAGGTCTTCGCTGAGCGACGAGAGACGCAGCTCACCCCCCTGCTCGCGAATTTTCTTGGAAAGGCTCACGAGCACGCCGAGGCCTGACGAATCGATATAGCCCGTCTGGGCGAAATCAACGACGAAAATGCGGGCACCGCCCTCAAGTTCATCGAGTAAGAGCTGCTTGAGTTCCTGACGGTTTCCGACGATCAACTGACCTTCAACTTCGATCAGTGTCGCATCGTCGTGCTTGGTGACCTTGAAGGCCATGACTCACACTCCGGGAGGAGTTCGTTGGAGGGGTGGAACGGAAAAAACCTAGCCGCAGCCATTGTTGTCGATCAAGGCAGGTCAGCCATGCTGTTCAAGGCCGTGACACAGGCGACCTCGACGATGTCGTTAGCCGAGGCGCCCCGCGAAAGATCGTTGCACGGCCGATCAAGGCCCTGCACGATCGGACCGATGGCCGACGCCTGCGCCAAATACTGCGTCAGCTTGTAGGCGATGTTGCCGGCATCGAGATCGGGAAACACGAGCACGTTGGCGGACCCCGCGACACGCGAGTCGGGGGCTTTACGCTGGGCGACGGCGCGGATCAGCGCCGCATCGGCCTGCAGTTCGCCATCGACGGCGACATCGGGACGCCGCTGGCGAAACTGCGCCACAGCCTGCCGCACCTTTTCGATCGACGGGCCCTCGGCGCTCGCCTGAGTGGAATACGAAAGAAAGGCCACGCGCGGCTCATCACCCACGATTCGGCGGCGGGCATCGGCGGCCGCCACGGCAATGTCGGCCAACTGCTCAGCGTCGGGATCGGGCACGACGGCCGCATCGGTATAGGCGAGCACTTCGTCGCCCTGGTCGCGAAACTCGGGCACCACCATGTAAAACGAAGATGAAACCGTGCGAATGCCGGGCGCGGGCCCGACGCACCAGAAGGCCGCCCGCATCACGTCACCCGTGCTGTGAACGGCGCCGGCCACCGACCCGTCAACGTCGCCCAGCCGCACCATCAGGGCCCCACGCATGAGGGGTTCGAGCGAGCGCGCCCGAGCTTCGACGAGGGACAGACCGCGATGCGCTCGGGCCTCATGGAGCGCCGCAATACAACGCCCGTCAGGCACCGACGGATTAACAATCACGATCGTGCCAGGCTCGCCCTGTGGCCGAGTGCCCTCGAGGGCCTCAGGGTGCCACTGCCGCACGGCCGACGACGGATATCCGGCCGCCGTCAGTTGTTGCGTGATGGTCGGGGCATGCCCAAGCAGCACCGGGCGTACCCAGTGGTGCCGCGCGAGCACGGCAGCGGCCTCGCAGATGCGCGGATCGTCGCCCTCGGGAAAAACCAGCGAGCGATCGGCCGCAGCCGCCCGCCGCCGGATGGCATCTTCAAACGAAGCCATCAGTCTCCGCGGGCCACCGCGGCCTGGATCCGGGCCAAGACCGGGGGAGACACAAACGACGACACGTCACCGCCAAGCCGCGCGACCTCGCGCACAAGTGAGGCTGAAACGAACGAGTGGTGCACGTCGGGCGTCAGAAAGACGGTCTCGATTTCACTCCAAAGCTCCTGGTTCATCTGCGCCAACTGGAGCTCGTATTCGAAATCTGACACGGCTCTGAGGCCACGGATGACGACGCGGGCGTCTTGCGCACGGCAGAAGTCGACGAGCAGGCCCTTGAAGGCCACGCAGCGCACGCGCGGTTCACCCGCAAAGGTCTGCTCGAGCAGCTCCAGCCGCTCTTCGACATCGAACAAACCCCGCTTGCGCTGCGACGACGTGTGGGCCACGGCGATGATCAGCTCGTCAACGAGCTTGAGCGAGCGTAGCGCGATCTCTTCGTGGCCGCGCGTGACGGGATCAAACGAACCGGGATAGACGGCGATAACCGGACGCTTCACGTCTCAGACTCCGGGGCGAAAAGGGAGGTCAGGGCTGTGTCACCATAACGTCGAGACCGCAGTCCCGGCAGATCGGGCAGCGTTTCATCAAAACGATGCTCAACCCAGAGCTCGCTGGCAAACGGGTCGGCATGAAACTGCGAGATCAGTGTGGCCGCCAAGCCCTTGCCATAGGGAGGGTCGGCGACTGCCACGTCGGCACGCGGCTGTCCCTTGCGACCACGAGCCCAAGCGAGTGCATCGGCGCGCACAATGCTGACGAGATCTTCGGCTCCGAGCAGACGGACGTTGGCTTCGATCACCCGAATCGACGAAGTCGCGGCTTCGACAAAGGTGCAGTGCCGCGCTCCGCGACTGAGGCACTCGAGGCCCAAGGCGCCCGATCCCGCAAACAGGTCGATCACGTCGAGGCCGTCGAAACGTCCTCCCATGGCTGACATCCACGACTCACGCACACGGTCGGAGGTCGGGCGTACGTCACGGCCTGACAGCGGCGTCAGGCGCCGCCCCCGCCATCGCCCGGCGATGATTCTCATGGGGCGCCCTGCCCTGCCGGGCGCAGGTCGCGCACGGTCAGCTGGACGTCGGTTCGGCCCCGCCATTCGTTGAACCCCACCTCGAACAGGGCATCGATGCGCTGTCCCTGCAGATCAGCGGGCCGAAAGCGCCGCGCCAGGCCAACGCCGATTGCCGCATGCGCCACACCGTTTTGCCCAAGCTGCAGCTTGAGGTGCCCCTGCCCGACCTCGCGGATCTCGCCGCGAACCTCTAGATCACGGCCCAACCACAGCGGAGGTGGGTTGCCCGCGCCGTGGGGTCCGAAATACGCAAGCAACTTGACCGTCTCCGGCGTGATCTCGTTCGGAGCGATCGTGGCGTCAGGCTGCAACTCCGGTCGCAACGGCAGCGACGCGAGCTCGGCCTCGGCCTCGGCATTGAACGCCTCGGCAAACGCGGGCAGGTCTGCCGCGGGCAGCTCAAGGCCGGCGGCTTGGCGATGGCCTCCGAACCGGGTCAGCCAGCGGGAGCAGCGACGCAGGGCGGCGTGCAGATCAAATTCAGGAATCGAGCGCCCGCTGCCGCGCACCACATCGCCATCATAGGTGAGCAGAATGGCGGGTCGATGCAGGCGCTCTCGCAGACGGCCCGCAGCGATCCCGAGTACACCC
>CAYVPD010000192.1:0-3851 GCA_964453545.1 uncultured Gemmatimonadaceae bacterium | reverse complement strand
CCGGGTCATCGACGCTCGCACGACCACCTGGTGCCCGGCCTGCCAAGCGCGGTAACCCGAACCAGCCCCGAGCCTGTTCAGCTCAGCTGATAGAGATCCGTCGCAGCAGCCGGTTCGCCTCAGGGGCGAGGATTTCACGCCGGCGGTGTGAGCCAATCACGACGTAGAGCACAAAGCGCCGTTCACGAACAGTGAAAAAGCGTTGGAGGCCCGACTGGCCCGGCAGACGGCGCTGGAGCTGATCCGGCGAGAAGTCTCGGCCATGCAGGTCGACGGGCAGCCCCTTCCCCGACGCAAATAGTGCGCCGGGCCGGCTTGACTGGTCGAACTCAAGGAGCGCCAAGAACACGGCGTTAGCGTCCATAGTCTCAACCGCGCCAGAGCCGTAGTCGCCTCGCTCTGCGGGCATGACGAAGTTCGCAAGGTGAGCAACGACACGGCCACCACTCTTGGCGAACCTTGAGAAGTCCGAAGGCGACGGTGAGCCCTCAGCCCATGCGAGCTCGGCTTCCCATCCATCAGGAACATCGATGCTTACGCCGCTCAGAGCGATGTGGAAGTTCACCGTGACCGCCCAATCCTTGAGTGCGGGAGCCGTATGCGAGAACTGCTCACACGGAAGCACCCCCTGCGGCGATGACCGCAGCAGCACCAAGCAGTCCGACGATCGATGCACCAACAATCCGGACTACGTCGCCGACAGCGTCAAGGCGACGATGGAGCCTTTTGAGGTCATCAACGGTGTGAACTCGGGCGTTAGCTAGAGCCATCGCAGCCCGAATCCCTCCGTATCCCACACCGAGTGCGATTGCTGCCGGCGGAACCAACACCAGGCCAGCCACGACGACAGGAACGAAGAGCGCAGTGTTGATGACCGTCACGAAACCGAGGCCAAGCTGCACGCCGAAACCGAAGCCGTAGACCCACCCCCGATAAGAGGTGAGCCAAGTCTCATCGACCTGGCGATGACCCGGGAGCGAGCGGCCTGAGATGTCGAAAACGGCGGCGCCTATCGAAACGCATCCGACGACGGCGAGCTGGGCCGTTAAAGGGAGTGAGCCGCCGAACGCTGGTCGAACAGCTGTCCCCAGGCCGGTGAGCAAGAGACCCAGAAGCGCGCCGCCAAGGAGATGGCCGAGCGCAAGCGCAGCTGCGGTTAGCCCCCAATGTTGTCCCCGCGCCCGCTCACCGAGCGGGGTGATGCTGCTCAGCATCGACATGCCTCAAGGCGACCACGCTGCCCGCACCGCAGACATGCCAGCGACGGTGATGACCAGCCCAGCGAGAAGTAGGCCAGTCATGACGATGCTCCCGTGGCGGGAGGTTCCGGACCGTCGGCCGAGGGCGGCACCCGATTGGGATAGAGGCTGGCATGACCAGGACCGATACCGGCAGCGCCGAGGGCTTGGTCGGCACTCGTGAAGCCGCCGGGTGGAACCTCACCACCGGCAATCGCAGCATCGCCGATTGCTTGGCCGAGCAGTCCACTGATCTGGTCCCAGGTAGTGGCGGTCCCGGACCCGACAACCGAACGATCGGTGCCATCGACAAGCGTGAAGAACGGACTACCGGGTATCTCGAACGCCTGCCAGGTAGCCGACGAGCACACGACACGCACACCGGGTGGCGCTAGTTCGACCAGGCGCGAGACTGAGTCGTGTTCGGGATCTTGAGCGACAATTACGAGTCGGGTGTCGATGCCAGGGAACTCGAGCTCGGCATTGCGGAAGGTCTCCCAGAAGTGCTGACACGTGCGACATCCCGATGAGAGAAAGGCGAGCAGGGTGTGATGCTCGCCGCTGAGCGCAACCTTCACCGGTCCGCCACCGGGCACAGAGCCAGCAATATCAGCCACGGTCGAGCCAGCAGAGCGAGCCAGACCGGGCCCAACTGCAACGGGGCTGGAGAGGTCCGTTCTTTTAGCGCCTTCGAGGGGCACACCGGCCCGGTCGAGGGCCCGCAGGATCTCAGCGTGGGTGCGCAAAAGACCAAAGACGATTACTGACAAGACACCAACCGCAACAGCGAGTAAAATCACGAGCACCGTCATCGAACCTACTCCGGACCACGCACACGACTACCGCTGGCCGCAGCCACATTGTGGTGATAGCGGAACAAGAAGGTGGCGATCTGGGCCCGGTCGACGTTGTCGGCGGGACCGAAGCGGGTGGGGCTTACGCCCATGGTGATACCGGTGGCCTTCGCCCAAGCAACGGGCTCGTAGAAGTACGCCGATGCCTCGACGTCGTCGAAGCCGTGGGCTGGGTTACCACCCGGGCGACCCGCCGCCCGCCAAAGCAGGGTGATCGCCTCAGCCCGAGTGACCTCTCGGTCGGGCGAAAACGTACTGGCCGACGTTCCACGGGTGATGTTCTGCTCGGACATCCACGCGACCGCCGGGCTGTAGTACGCATCAGCTGACACATCGGAGAACACACTCGGCACCGCAGCTATAGGGCGGCCGAAGTAGCGCCAAAGGAAGGCAGCGATGTGCGCACGAGTCGCCAATTCGCGCGGCCCAAAGAGGTCGGCGGTAAAGCCGGTGGTGATTCCTTGCTCTGCCATCCAGAGCACCGGCTCGGTGTACCAGGAATCGGGCGCGACGTCCGTGAAACCCTGGTGCAGACACGGTCGGTCATGTAGGGCGGTCTGGTTGTCGGTAGCAACTTCGGTGGTACAGCTGTGATCCCAGTCCCAGGGCGGTACACAAGTGACGATCCGGCATGCGATCGGGCCAAGGCACGGCACGTCCTGGTTGCACTGGCCGTACCGAAAGCGGGTGCAGTCGACCGCTCGTGAGTGGCAATCGCCGCCGGCACAACGACAATCGGCTGAAGTGCACTCGCTTTTGCAGACGCCCGATCCGTTACAACCGCAGCTGTCATCGCACGGCAAGTTGCAGTCGAGGTAGTAGCGCGGCCGAGGACCGCCGATGTCGCAGAAACCGCTGCCGTCAGCTTTCCACCATCCGGCGACGATTGTGCCGGGGGGGCAGAGGTTCTCGCCAGTGAGAAAGCAGCAGAAGTCGGTATAGCCATCACAGCAACCGTCGCGACAGTCGCACTGAAGGCCTTGGCAGTTGCAGATTGCAGCGTGGGCTGTGGTGGGCCGCAGCACATACGTCGCCGGAGCGACGGCCATTGCGGTGGCGCCTAAAGCTGACTTTGACAAGAATCCCCGCCGGCTCGATCGCCGATCGACCACGCGGCTCAGAGCATCTACAACCGTGCGGCTCACGAGTACTCCACACGGGTGGGCTTGCGGGCCTCAAGGGCCTCGGGCAGTGCCGTGAAAAAGATCAGTTCGAGCCCGGCGAGCACACCGATCAGTACGACAAAGCCGATGCCTGCGGCGGGTTGGTCTTTCATGACCTCAAGCGGCGAACGGCTGGCGACCGCAGCAAACGAGCACACCGCAAGGGTGAGGTTTCCGACGACGTGCAGCCACGTCGGTGGCGCGTCGACACGACCGAAACAACCACAAGACTTGGCGCCGACCGTCATCGCTCGCCGCACTGCGACGGAGAACGCTATATAGAGCACCCCAATGATGATGCTGAGCGCCGCTAAGTCGCTTAGCAAGGCCGCAGTTCCGAGCATGATCTCGGTAACCCCAAGCGTCAGGGTAAGACGGATGCCGGTGATCGGCCCGAACGCGAATGCGCCGAGGTCCTCAATCATCGCAGCTGTTGTTGCTGGCCGGATCACCTTCACCGCCCCGGCGATCACCAGCAAAACCGCAGCCGACGCATACAAGGCAGTGACAGCGTCCATGTCGAGCGCCACCCTAGTCATGGCGGCGACACCGCAACGAACCCGGCACCGGTACGGTGACCGCATGGCTGAGCGGCC
>CAYVPD010000191.1:0-3858 GCA_964453545.1 uncultured Gemmatimonadaceae bacterium | reverse complement strand
TGCTGGCGGCTGACGGCATGCATTGTCTTGATGGTTCGCTAGAAGTCGGGGCCGACGTGCCAGACGTCTCGCTCGGCCTCAAGTCGGTGCTCCTTGTTGAGTTGATTGCTCGGGGAGCCAAGACGGACGTCCACTCGCTGAACTTTCCGCTGGTCCCCTCGCCAGTCTGGGACCTCGTATGGGCCCTTGGCACCATCCTCGACCGAAATCGAAAGGTCCTGATCGACGGCTGGAATGAAGGTATCTGGCAGCTCGATGACGACGACGAGCGGCAGCTTACCGAAAAGGCCGAGCGCGTAGACTTTGACGCTATGAGAGACGAATGGGGCATTGCCGAATTTGCTCTGGGTCGCGACGGGGTCGATGCGATTCGGGCGCGCACCTATGAGCCAACAGCAAATATTCAAGGGATTGTTGCGGGCTACACGGGTCCTGGCAGTAAGACGATTGTGCCTGCTGAGGCACGAGCAAAGCTGGATTTCCGGCTGATTCCAAACATCCAGCCTGACCAAGCGATCCGAAAGCTCCGAGCACATCTTGAAAAGCATGGTTTCGGACACATCGAGGTGCGCGCTTTCGACGGCGCCGAGCCCCCGTACAAGATTTCGGTCAAAGAAGACATCAGTCAGGCGATCATCGCGGCGGCGACCGAAGTCTACGGAGAACTGCCCGTGGTGAACGGTGTGTCTGCTGAGGGCGCAATCCTACGCCACGTCTGGATTCCGTGCGTTCTCACAGGGTTCGCCAATGTCGGCGCGAACCTTCACGCACCCGACGAAAACGTACGGATCGACCGCTACATCCAAGGCATCAAGTACGCTGCCTCCATCATGGAGCACTTCGGGCGCATGTAGCCTAGCAGGGCTCAGATCAGGGCAGGGTATCGCGGGTGATGGGCGTGCGCGTGGCCAAGCGCCCGCGCCCGCGCGGCATGGCGGGTTGGCCTTCGTCGACAATCACGTCACCTCGGGACAGGGTCCACGTCGGAAACCCTTTCAGTCGCATGTCTTGGTAGGGGCTGTAGTCGACGTTCGAGTGCAGGATCGACGGGTCAATCCTGACTTCGCGATTGGGATCGACGATAATCAGATCAGCATCAGCACCGACCTCGATGCGTCCTTTGTCGCGCAACCCGAAGATCTGGGCTGGGCCAGTGGAGGTAAGTTCGACGAAGCGTTCCACGCTGATTCTGCCCTCGGAAACTCCGTGGGTGAAGATCAGCGGAAGGCGGGTCTCAATGCCGGGCAGGCCGTTTGGAATCTGGGTGAAGTTTTCGCACCCATTCGTCTTTTGGTCCTTGAAGCGAAAGGGTGCGTGATCTGACGAGACCTGTTGAATCGTGCCGTCCGCGAGTGCGGCCCATAGCGCGTTGATGTGGGAACGTTCGCGCATCGGTGGGCTGCAGACGAACTTAGCGACCTCACATCCTGCACCCGGATCGTACACCGATTCGTCCAGGACCAAGTACTGAGGACAGGTCTCGGCTGCGACGGCCACGCCACGAGCCCGCGCCGCGGCCACGTGTTCGGCCGCACCCTGTGATGTAACGTGCGCGATGCAGATGGGTGCGCCGGCGAGTTCGGCGTGCATGATTGCGCGATTCGTAGCCTCGGCCTCAACCATGGGTGGGCGGCTTGTGGCGTGATAGGCAGGCCCCTTGTCTCCGCGCGCCAGATGCTGCTCGATGAGATGGGTCACCGCACAGTCATTTTCACAGTGCAAGTAAATGAGTCCGCCGTGAGCTGCCGTGGCCTCGAGCAAGGGGATCAACGCCTTGTCTTCGACCTTCTTGTCGCCGTAGGTCATGTACACCTTGAACGATGGAAAACCGCTTGCGATGAGAGCGGGAACTTCGTCCAACACCTGTTCGGTGACGTCGGTAACGATGGTGTGAAAGCCATAATCGATGACCGCGTTGGGCTCGATTTCGCTCAGG
This sequence comes from uncultured Gemmatimonadaceae bacterium, assembly GCA_964453545.1. Taxonomy (GTDB): domain Bacteria; phylum Gemmatimonadota; class Gemmatimonadetes; order Longimicrobiales; family Gaopeijiaceae; genus Gaopeijia. Next base: position 1,922 of record CAYVPD010000191.1, on the reverse strand, counting down.
CGGCGGTCGCGGGCTGAAACAAGCGACTCGCCCTTTGCCTGCAACGAAAAGTCGAGAATCGTGGTCACACCCCCAAAGGCCCCAGCGATGGTGCCAGTATGAAAATCATCTGCCGTTTTGATCCCAAGTCGGCCGATGGGGTGATCCAGGTGCGTGTGTGTGTCGATGCCGCCGGGCATGACAAGGTGCCCTTTCGCCTCAATGACCCGACTGGCAGTTGGCAGCCCTTGACCAACTGCGGTGATACGCCCTTCTCGTACATAGACATCGGCCGTCCGGCTACCGTTCGCGGTCACCACAGTTCCGCCACGGATCAAGAGTTCAGTCATCGGTTCCTTCGGCCATGAGAAACAAGTTAGGTGGAGCGTGGGTCCTTCGGTCTCACCGCAGCATCCAGCCGATGTTGACGAGCCGCAGGGTTGGCACGATCTGTGGCGTGAGGAATTCATCACCGCCGACAAGAAGCCGCTTCAATCCAAAGCCCAGCCCAATGTAAAAGCGGTCATCGGCACCTGTCAGTGTGCTCCAGTTCACATCAAAGCCGAATCCCGGATAGGTGCCTGAGCCTGGAAGCTGTGTAATGCCGGCCTTGGCACCCAACGCCCACCCCTGCAGCGGCGAACCCTGAGGATAGAAACGCACGAAGGCGTCGAGGTTTCGGTAGTCCTGCCCATCAAGCACGACTGTCGATCCTCCGACACCTGCCGTCAGAGATGATGACACGGCGTGCTCGATCTCGGCATTGAAGAGCTCAAGCAACAAGCCGAACGGGTTTGCTGAAATGACTGTGCGCCTGGACCTTGGAGCCTCCTGGGCCTGGGCACCGGCCTGAGTCGGCAGGGTCAACGACAGCAGCGCAACGACGGCCAAGATTGCGCTCGGGCTTCGGGTTGCGGGTCGTGAAACCCAGCGCGTGAACAAGTTGGTCATGAGAGCTCGGCAGGTAGGGCGTCGCAGAAACGGGCCAAAAGGGTAGTGCTGCTGATCGCGAAGTGTTGAAAGGTCACTGGGTTGACTCGCTCCATCGTACTGGACGAGTGCGGATGGCGCGAATTCAGGTGTCTTCCGAACGTGAAAAAGGCCCGCAGCGTTCGCTGCGGGCCTTTCCTTTGATTCGCGTGCCGGCATGACCGATGCCGCCCAGATTCCTGCCGGATCACGCCAAATCGAACCGGTCGGCGTTCATGACCTTCGTCCAGGCCGCCACGAAATCGTGCACGAGCTGCGCTTCGCCATCATCGCAGCCATACACTTCGGCGATTGCCCGCAGCTGCGAATGCGACGCGAAGATCAGGTCGGCGCGAGTGGCCGTCCACTTGAGATCACCCGTCGCACGATCATGCCCCTCGAAACGCTCCTCGTCGGCCGTCACCGGCTTCCACTCCGTGCTCATATCAAGCACGTTGACGAAGAAGTCGTTCGTGAGCGTCTCGGGTCGGCTCGTGAAGACGCCATCCTTCGACTGCTGATAGTTGGCACCCAACACGCGCATGCCGCCGATCAACGCCGTCATCTCGGGTGCCGTCAGCGTGAGCAGCTGGGCCTTATCGAGCAACAGCTCTTCGCCGCGCAGGCTGTAGCCCGGCTTCAGGTAGTTGCGGAAACCGTCAGCGATCGGCTCGAGCTCGGCAAACGACTCGACGTCGGTCTGGGCATCTGATGCGTCGGTACGGCCTGGAGCAACGGGCACTTCGATGTCGTAACCGGCCTTCTTGGCCGCAGCCTCAACCGCAGCCGAACCAGCCAGCACGATCAGATCGGCCAGCGAGATCTTCTTGCTGCCGGTCTGGGCCGCATTGAAGTCGCGCTGGATCGTCTCAAGCACCTCGAGCGCCTTGGCGAGCTTGCCGGGCTGGTTGACCTCCCAGTCCTTCTGCGGAGCCAGGCGCACCCGCGCACCGTTGGCCCCACCACGCTTGTCT
>CAYVPD010000190.1:0-3859 GCA_964453545.1 uncultured Gemmatimonadaceae bacterium | reverse complement strand
CTGGGCCACGGAGATGCGAGCGCTCTCTTCTGAGACCACGATCACCACGGCATCGGTCTCTTCGCTCAAGCCCAGCGCCGCGCGGTGACGGGTGCCCAGCGAGCGGTCCGAAACGCTGTACTGGGTCAGGGGCAAAATCGCGCCCGCGGCATGAATGAGATCGCCCGAGATGATGACCGCCCCGTCGTGCAGGGGTGAGTGCGGGGTGAAGATCGTGGTCAGCAGATCGGCCGAAACCGGGGCTTCAACGAGGTTGCCCGCCTGCGCGTAGTCATCGAGCCCGACGTCTTGCTCAAGCGCGATGATCGCACCCACGCGGGCCCGTGACAGCCGTTCGGCCGCGGTCACCAGCTCATCGATAACGCGGCTCGTCTCAAGTCGGTTGAAGACCTGCAGCATGCGGCTCTGTCCCAGACGCGCCAGCGCAGAGCGGAGCTCAGGCTGAAAGATCACGAGCGCAGCGATGGCGCCGTACTGGAACAGGTTCTGCAAGATGCGCTCGATCAACTCGAACGCGAGCACCTGCGCCGCCAGATAGGCCGAGACCAGCAGCAGCACGCCGAGCAGCATCTGCATGGCCCGGGTGCGATGAATCAGCAGAAACAGCCGATAGATCAGGGCCGTGACGATGGCGATCTCGATCAGATCGCCCCATCCTGGACGGAACAGCTTGAACGTGTCCAGAATCGGGTTCATCGGGCGTGCTTACCCCTCGCTCGGTACCGGAGGCCCCGAACTGCTCAGCGGACTCGGCGTGGTCGACGCCGGCTTGTCTGAACTCGACGCCACAGCGATGCCGGCCTGTTCAGGCGCAGCCTCCACCGGTCCATCAGACCCTGAATCATCGGCCGACTGGACCTCGATTGGCGGCAGCGGCTCGCCCTTGGTCAGCAGCTCGATCTCGTCGCGATCCAGCGTCTCACGGTCGAGCAGGGCGAGCGCGATGGTCTTCATCAGGTCATGGTGCTCGACCAGCACGCTACGCGCCCGCTTGTGCGCCTCGTCAAGAAAGCGCTTGACCTCTTGGTCGACCTGCTGCGCCGTGTGCTCACTGACCTGCCGGCGCTGCCCGAGCTCGCGGCCCAAGAAAACCTCTTGCTCGGAGTCGCCCACGGCCATCAGGCCGATGAGCTCGCTCATGCCGAAGCTCGTGACCATGCGGCGCGCCATCTGCGTGGCGCGCTCGATGTCATTGCCTGCCCCAGTGGTCACGTTTTCTTCGCCGAATTGCATCTCTTCGGCGACCCGGCCTCCGAAGAGCATGGTCAGCTGCGCTTCCAGCCACGACTTGGTGTAGGAATGGCGGTCTTCGCTCGGCAGCGAAGCCGTGATGCCCAGGGCCCGCCCGCGCGGCACGATCGTCACCTTGTGCACCGGATCAAGCCCCGGAACCCGCAGCCCGATGACCGCGTGGCCGGCCTCATGCCAGGCCGTGAGCTCACGCTCGTTTTCGGTCAGCACGAGGCTCTTGCGCTCCGTGCCGAGCATGACCTTGTCTTTGGCGGCCTCAAAGTCGTCTTGCGTGACCTTGTCAGCGTTGCTGCGGGCCGCCAGCAGGGCGGCTTCGTTGCAGATGTTTTCGAGATCAGCGCCCGACAGGCCCGGCGTACCGCGGGCAATCACGCCGAGGTCGACATCGTCGGCCAATGGCAGCTTGCGCGCGTGCACCCGAAGAATGCCTTCGCGCCCCTTCACGTCGGGAGCATCGACCACCACCTGACGATCGAAGCGACCCGGGCGCAGCAGGGCGGGATCCAGCACGTCGGGGCGGTTGGTGGCCGCCAGCAGAATGACGCCCTCATTGGCCTCGAAGCCATCCATTTCAACGAGCAGCGCGTTGAGCGTCTGCTCACGCTCGTCGTTGCCGCCACCGAGACCGGCGCCGCGATGGCGGCCGACGGCGTCAATCTCGTCGATGAAGATGATGCAGGGGGCGTTAGCCTTGCCCTGCTCGAACAGGTCGCGCACTCGCGAGGCACCCACACCCACGAACATCTCGACAAAGTCGGAGCCCGACATCGAGAAGAACGGGCGCCCGGCCTCACCCGCCACCGCACGGGCCAGCAGCGTCTTGCCCGTTCCGGGAGGGCCGACGAGCAGCACACCCTTGGGCAGACGACCGCCGAGGCGGGCGAACTTCTGCGGGTCTTTCAGGAACTCGATGATCTCGTGCAGCTCTTCTTTGGCCTCGTCGGCACCGGCCACATCACCAAAGGTGACCTTGGGCGCCTCGGGCGAAATCATGCGGGCCTTGGAGCGCCCGAACTGGAAAGCGCGATTGCCCCCGCCCTGCATGGTGCGGAAGATCCAGAACCAGAAGGCGATGAAGAGCAGCCACGGCAGGGCTGTAAGCAGAATCGTGCCCCAGCCGGTCTGTGGCTTCTCGGCGCCCACAATGACCTGCTGGGCATCGAGCTCGGCGTTCAGCCCCTCGGCCGTGCCCGGCGGGAGGGTGAGCTCGAAGTAGATGAACTCCTGTGCATCACGCGGCACGGGAGCGCGCAGCTCGCCGCGCAGATCGCTCGGCAACACGAAGGTGACCTCGTGCACGTTGCCGTTGCGCAGCTGCGACATGAACTCGTTGTACGTGAACTGGACCCGTGACGGGTCATCGCCCTGCATGAAACGCACGGCGAGCACCGCCATCAGCACCAGCACGAACCACAGCGCGACGTTGCGCGAGGCTCGTGAGATGCGGTTGTCGTCGTCTCGGTTGGGTCCCTGTTCAGCCATGATCTCTCAGGTACGTCCGCCGCCCGAAGGCCCGGTCACATCGAGGCGATGTAGGGCAGGTGGCGGAAATTTTCAGCATGGTCGAGCCCGTAGCCGACCAGAAATTCGTTGGGGCAGTCAAACCCGACCCAGCGCGCTTCGTGTTCGAGCGTGACGAGCCGCTTGTGCAATAGCGTACACACGTCGAGGCTCGCAGGCTCCCTTTCAGCGAGAATGGGGAGCAGCCGCCGCAGCGTGTGGCCGCTGTCGATGATGTCTTCCACGATAACCACATGACGCCCCTCGAGGGATGCCTTGGGGTCGTACACCAGCTTCACGTCGCCACTCGACACCGTGCCCGACCCATAGCTCGAGGCGACAAGAAAGTCGACCTGTACCGGCAGGTTGATGCGGCGCACGAGATCGGCGAGAAAGATGAACGACCCTTTGAGCAAACCCAGGACCAGCAGGCTTGAGCCGTCGGCGAGCGCCTCGCTCCCGGTGAAGTGCTCGGTGATCTCACGCCCCATCTCGCGCACGCGCTGCTCGATCTCAGCCTCGTTGTAGACGACGCGCCGTATGTCGTGTCCACCACGCTGCGCCGACTGTGCCTGCGTCTGAAGACTGCCGTCACTCAGGGTCATGCCGAATCTCGAGCTGAAGAAAGGTCGGGGGTGGGCCGTCAGTCCCGGCGTCGTGCATCTGAACGCCCTCAGCCACGGCCCCGGGTACTCCGGGTACCCAGATCACGTGCCCCCGCGCATCGCATACCACAGGATGGCCTCTGCGACGCGCCCGGTCCAGACGCGCGGCCATGAAGAGCTTGGTGACCTTGCTGGTGCCGCCAGCGCGTCGCACGCGATCGCCCGGGCGCCACGCCCGCACCGACAGGGGCAGGTGGAGTGCCGAGACGGCGAGTTCGATGCGCCAATCGTCCGGAGCGGGGGGTGACGCAGACGGCGCTTGGCCGGCCGGCGAGCCGGACTGCGATGCTGCCGCGCGCCAGCTGATGCGCCACGTGATGCGTTCGGGCGGCTCGGGCGAGGCTGTGCCGGGGGCCGCGGTGTCGAGGGCTGGGGCGAGGTCGAGGGCGACACTGCCCTGCTCGATGGGCTCGAGACATACCTCAGCGGCAGGGGCCCCGGTA
>CAYVPD010000189.1:0-3872 GCA_964453545.1 uncultured Gemmatimonadaceae bacterium | reverse complement strand
CACCGAAGTCCTGTTGCCGGCGAGAATTGTTCATGCGCATGCCGTCTTGCATCAGCAAGATGCGCTGGCCGCGCTGGCCACGAATCGCGGGCCGGGCCTGATTCACGCCGACACCGGTAACGTCGAGGCCCGGCAGTCGCGTGAAGAGCTCCGAGACCGTATTCGGGGCGAGGTCTCGCACCTCCATGCGGCTGAGAACCGAGACCGGCCGCGGGATCGTCGACAGCTCCCGCAGGTTGCGGGTTGCCGTGATCAGCAGCGGATTGGCCTCAAAGACCAGCGTGTCAGCGGCGGTAACGCGGGAGGCCCCGGCAGGAGAGGGCTCAGTCGGGGGGCTGGACTGGGCAGAGGCTGGGGCAACTCCGGCGAGGCCGATCAACACAGTGGTCGTGACAGCCGGCAGGAACGACAGACGAGTCATTGCAGAACGATCCTTCAGACAAAGGGGCCAAGCCCCGCGGAATCTTCAAAGGTGTCTGCAAGCTAGAAAGCCACGTCTGAAGCCATAAGTCGGAATTCTACCCCACCTGCACTTCGGACAACTACGTAGGGCAACTACGAGGCCAGGCCGGTCTCCATGGCGAACCGGGTCAGCCCGGCGATCGTTCGTATGCGCAGCTTGGTCATGACCCGTTCACGATGGGTCTCGACCGTGCGATGGCTGATGCCGAACTGGTCGGCGATTTCCCGCGCGGTCCGGCCCGCAGCGACCTCGACGAGCACCTCGCGCTCGCGGGGTGTGAGCAGATCCAGCCGGCTGCGACGCTGCTCCTGCTCCAGCTCCTGGCGCAGAGCGACCGACAGCTGATGGGTGACGCGCTCGCTCAGGTATTCGCGCCCTTCATGCACCGTACGCACGGCCTCGCGCAATTCGGCGGGCCCTGCATCTTTGAGCACATAGCCGTCAGCCCCTGCACGCACGGCCTGCAGCACGTATTCGGGGTCGTCAAACATGCTCAAGATGAGAATGGCAGCCTCGTTTTCTTCTTCACGCAGGGCCCTGGCCACTTCGAGCCCGTTCATTTCGGGCATCGAGACGTCGAGTACCACCAGATCAGGACGTTGTTCGCGGGCGAGTTCGAGCGCCTGCTTGCCATCGGCGGCCTCACCCACGACCTGAAGACTTGGCACCCCCTCAAGTACGGTGCGTATGCCTTCGCGCACGATCGCGTGATCATCAGCGACCACGATGCGAATCGTTTCGTTGCTCATGGCGCATTCCTCTGCGGTTCCGCCCGTGATGAAGAGGCTTCGGCGACAGATGCTTCGGCGACCGTCGGGTCGTCACTCGGCGCCGGTGTCTCAGGCCAGGGCAGGCGCACCGTGACCCGCCCGCCGCCAAGGTCACTGCGGCCAATGTCGAGCTGACCCTGCACGGCGCTCATGCGCTCGCGGATGCCGGCCAGCCCGGTGTGCCGCGAGTTGCCCTGCACAACAAAGCCTTCGGCAAAGCCCGACCCGTCGTCGTGTACGCTCAAGGTCACACCCTCTTCGTCATGTGTCACCACGACACGCAGCGTTCGGGCGCCACCATGCCGCACGGCATTGGCCATCGCTTCTTGAACCGTGCGATACAGGGCGAGCTCGGCGTCGGGGGTGAGTGTGAGCGGGCCCGATGGAGCTTCAAAGTCGACGGTCAGTGAGCCATCGCGCCCCGCCAGATCACGGGCCATCGCTCGCAAAGAGGGGAGCAGGCCCAAGTCGTCGAGTGCGACTGGGCGCAAGTTGCGCGTCACGCCTCGCAGCGATTGAATCGTCTCGCCCACGAGACTGCGAATGCGATCCAGCCCTTCTGCCTGTTCTGGCGCCTGCTCGGCGATCACACCAAGGCGCAGATTCACCGCGGCAAGAATCTGCGCCGTCTCATCGTGGAGTTCTCGTGAGAGGCGCTCGCGCTCTTCTTCAAAACGGGCCACCATGCGTGCCTGAAGACGCTCGAGCTCATGGGTGCGTGTCTGCAGACGCCGGTTCAGGTCGGCATTTTCGAGGGCCGCACCGACCTGCTGCCCCAGTGCCACCAGAAAGCTCGTGTCGAGGGCCGTGAACGGATCACGCGCGTTGCCAACGACGACGAGCGATCCTGCCACTTTTTCTTGCTGCAAAACGGGCAGGGCAGCCATGAAGCGGTGTCCCCCGAGGCCCTCGCCGTCTCCCCCTGGGTCACTGGCTGCGACTTGGGGCTGGCCGGTTGCGACCACCTTGCCCAGCACCTGGCTCACAACCTGTGGTGGAGGCTCTTCAGTCCAGACAGTGCAAGCGCCGGCCGCAGCCACTGCAGGAATGCCGGCGCCGGGTGCTGCGGCGTCGAGAAAGAGCGCGCTCCCCCGCACGGCCCGCAGGTCGAGGCAGCGCGAGACCAGATCGTTGAGCAGCCGGTCTCCCGGCTGGTGGGGCTGCAGTTCACGGCTGAGCGATGAGAGGGCCGTCAGCCCTTCGCCGAGATCTTCCAGCACCAGAAACAAGATGCCGATGCCCAAGGCAAGTTCAAATGCAATGTCGAGATAGTATCCCCAGGGATTCCAGATGCCGCGTGCCCGCAAGAAGGGGTAGTCGAGATGGTGCAGCCCCCACAGCGCCACCGAGAGCGCCACCCAGAACGCGAAACGCGACCCGGTCTCTCGATGGAAAGCAAAAAAGGCGGCGGCCGTCGCAAAAGTCGCGAGGCTCAGAAAGGCGATCGCGGGGCCGGCAGCGAGCAGAAAGTTTTCGAGCCGGTAGATGGCCAGGTACGACCATACAAGCGGAAACAGCAACAGCAGCAGGTAGACAGGCCGCCATGGCACACGGCGCCAGAACACAAGAGCCGCCCAGAGCAGGGCCAGGGCCGTCCAGCCGGTCAGTACCTGATGCCAGTAGAGCCAGAGAGGCTGCCCTGTGTGCATGAACGAGATGATGGCGCCCATGCGCATGGCGTAGACGCCCCAAGCGGCAGCCCACGCCAAGAAGTACGGCTTCTGATAGCGCTGGTGCAGCAGAAGGCTCGTCGCCGCCAGGGCCAGCGTGATCAGCGACTGGAAGTAGGCGGCAGCCAGCTCCGAGATCGCTGCGGGTTCAATGGTCAGCTCCATGACGAAATATGGCTGGGTCGGCTCAGCGCACTACCCGAAGCGGCTCTTCGGCCATGCCGGTGTTGGCGCGTTCCGGGTCGAGGGCCATGACCCGCAGCCAGGCCAGTCCCGCCTCGAGATCTGAAGGGAGGTTGAACCGCGCGGCAAATGTGCTTTCGGCGCCGGTCCACGTCATCTCATGGCTGGATACGAGCCGTCCCGCTGCGTCGGCGATGTCGACGCGCAGGTCCATGCGGTTGCTGTCCCAGAGTCCATCGGGTGCGCTCGGGCAGCCACAAAGCATTTCGATGCGGGCGGTCACAGAGATGGACTCACCTGGTGCCGCCGACACCGGGGCCTCGAGCACGGTGACGGCCATGCCGTTGAGTTCGATGATGACTCCGGGCCCTTCGAGATGTACGCCCGGCACCAGCAGCAGGGTCTTCGAGGCGCGTTGATAGGCCTCGGGCACCCCCAGCGGGGCTTCCACCACGATCTCGATCGGTGTGGGGGACTCGATGGGCAACGACGTCGCAAACGATGCGGCGCCCTGGGTGTCAAACGCGACCCCGCCGCGCTCCCGCGGCGACATGATGCCCTGCGTGTCTCCGGTATCGCCCGTGATCATGCCGCCCGCGAGAAAGGCTCCGGTATCGGCATGGCGAATCGTCACCCGAGCTCCGCCTGCCCGATCTCCGATGAGCTTGGCATCGTTGGCAAGCGCGCGGACCACGATGCGCGTGTCGACCTGCTGCGCCGACACTGAGGTGCCGGCTGCAATCGTCAGTGCGATGGGCAGCAAGAGCAGCGCAAGGGCGAGTCGAT
>CAYVPD010000188.1:0-3894 GCA_964453545.1 uncultured Gemmatimonadaceae bacterium | reverse complement strand
CGACCTCGAGCTCAGCCTCATCAAGCGAGGTCAGCACGGTCACAGCAAGCAGACGCAGACGCTCATTGCCTTGCGCGGCCCCTGCAGCGGCCTCGAGCATGGCTGGCCCCCCGACGGCATGCAGGGTCAGCAGGTCGACATCGAGTGCGGCTGCAGACTGCACGGCGCCCGCAACCGTGTTGGGAATGTCGTGCAGCTTGAGGTCGAGAAACACGCGTTTCTGCTGAGCCCGCAGCGACCGAACGATGTCGGGGCCTTCGCGGGTGAAGAGCTCAAGACCAACCTTGTAGAAGTCGATCGTGCTGCCGAGCACGTCGACCATATGGAGCGCCTCGCGTGCAGTCGGCGCATCAAGGGCAACGATCAGCTCGGTCATGCAGCAGGCACCCCAGAAGGGAGAGTGGGTCGACGCTCAAGCGCCCGAGCCACACGCTCGGCGGCGCGTGGCTCAACAAACGAGGCCGTACCCATCTGGATCAGGCGTGCTCCCGCATGCAGGTATTGCAGGGCGTCGTCGGTGCAGAAAATGCCCCCGACCCCGATCACCGGAATGCTGACAGCCTTTGATGCGACAGCCACGGCCTGCACACCGACCGGACGCAGAGCGGCGCCACTGACTCCTCCCTGAACGGCGCCAATCGCTGCGCGACCGGAGCGAGGGTCGAGCACACGACCCGGCAGGGTGTTGATGAGGGTGACGGCGTCGGCCCCCGCCGCTTCGGCCGCACGTGCGGTGCTGGCGAGGTCAGGATCGTTGGGGGCGAGCTTTGCCCAGATCGGCCGCTGCGTGCGTGCGCGGCAGCGCTCGATGACCTGACGCAGCGCCTCGACATCGAGAGCAAACGGTCGCCCCCCCACGTTCGGGCACGAGAGATTGAGCTCGAAGCCGACAAATCCGTCACAGGCGTCCAGCTGCTCGACCACATGGGCGTATTCATCGATCGTGTGCCCCGCGACCGACACCCAGACGTTGGTGGCGCGAATGTTGGCGGCGAGCCAGGGCAGCTTTGTGCGACGCACCTCGGCCACGCCCGGATTGGCCAGCCCGATCGAGTTGATCATGCCGGCCCCGAACTCCGCGACCCTGGGAGCCGGATTGCCGGCCCTGGGCTCCGCCGTAACCGACTTGGTGACAAAGCCCCCGAGTGCTTCAAGGTCGACCACGTCGGCAACCTCAAGCCCGAAGCCGCAGGTACCTGCCGCCAGCAGGACCGGATTGGCAAAATCGACAGAGAAGAGATTCACGGCTGACGGGTGCGGGGTGTGGGATTCGGAGAGGCAGAAGCATCGGGATTCTCGCCCCGCAGCGCCAGATCCCAGCGATCCACTTCGCCTTCGGCCCATGACCGTAGCGCTGCAAGCCGCCCGGCGAGCTCGGCCTCCAGCTGCTCTACGCGCGCGGCGCCCACCCGCCCGGTACGGGCGGTTGCCACATAGGGATCAGACATTCGCGAGGCCAACTGCTCTCGTAGCTGCGGGTCGCCGGCGGGTTGCGGGGTCGTGGCGAGAATCGCGAGCAACGCCTTGCCGACCCACGCGGCGTCGGCGGCCCCCTCGGGAGCGCTCTCGATGTAGGAGACGAACAGGGCACGGGCCAGACGCAGGGCCCCGAGCTCATCTCGTGCCGTCTCGGCGGCCGCAAAACCGGCGAGGCGCTCTCCGTCTTGTTGCGAGGCCAGATTGGCAAGCACCTCGACACGCCGCAGGGAGCGCACGAGATCGACGATCTCGGGCATGCCGGCGGCCGGCCGCAAGAGCTCGCGTACGGCTTCGAGCTCCGACACGCTCGACACCGTTGTCAACTGCCATCTGGCCAGCTGAGCTCGCGCTTCAACCGCTGCGGGACTTGAGCCTTCGGCGACCCAGAGCACGTCACTCCACGCCTGTGCGCTGTCGCCGATCTGGGCGGCGAGCCGCCCTCGGGCCAGAGCGATGCGTGCGCGCGGGCCCGGAGGCCACGCGGCCTGACGGATGGCACCCAGCGCCTCGAGGGTGAAGTGAGGGTCGCTGAAGACCGACGTCGGCTCGCGGCTGGAGGCGGGGTCGAGACCCAACGCCAACAGCCCGTCTGCGTAGCGTGAACCCTCACTGGAGCTGAAGAGCAGCTCGAGCTCTCGTTGCACGGTCAGCGTGTCCCCGCGGCCGGCGCCGAAGCGCAAGCGCTCAAACGAGGCAGGAAGCCGCAATCGACTGTCGGCCTCGGCGGCCCGGGCCAGATCCCAAAAGCCCAGCTCCCATTCGTCTCGGGCGAAGTGTACCTGGCCCCGCCAGAAATGTCCGTCGGCCAGCAGCGGATCGTCACGCAATCCCCGCATTGCCTGATTCAGCAGGTCGAGCGCGGCATCGTCGTCGCCAAGCTGCGCCAAGGCCGCCCCCAGGAACAGGGCCGCACCGCGCCGCACACCCGGCTCTTCGGCCCGTGCGAGCGCCTGCCGGAGGGCCGGTACGGCGCGCGTCAGGTCGCCGGCGCGAAACCAAGCCCGGCCCATGATATAGAGCGCGTCGTCAGCCCACGGACCCTCAGGCTCTTTGCGAAAGCTCCGGGCGGCGATTTCTACGGCCTCGGCATACGACGCCTGCGCCTCGAGATCGCGACCCTCGGCGCGTGCGGCCTCTGCCTGCTGCAGCGTCGACTGTGCGTTGTAGATGCCGTTGTAGTAGACGCAGCCCGATGAGGGACACCCAGCCAGGGTGACGATGAAGAGGGTCGTGAGACGTCGGTTCATCGCGTGAGTCATCCAGAGCCTCACCCAGTGCCTCAACCGGTGCCTCAACGGGTGCCCGTCGGTGAGCCTGCGCGTCCTGGCGGGTAGCGCTCGAAGAAGGTGACAATCCCGCGTACGATCGCCTGGGCCGCGTCGCTCTGAAACGACGCCGCAGCCAGCGCACGCTCTTCGTCTGGATTGGAGATGAATCCGGTTTCAACGAGAATGCTCGGCATCACCGAATTGGTGAGGACCGCCAAGGGCCCCTGCTTCACACCGCGGTTCGGTCCGGGGTGAATGGGCGCCAGCTCCCCCTGCACCACCTCGGCCAAGTCTGATGACCAGTGGATGTGGTCCAGATTGCGGAGCTCCGTCAAAATGAACCCGAGGTCGGGGTTTGCGGCGGCTACCTGCGATCCGACGACATCAAAGGAGGCCGCCTCGTTTTCGAGGGCAGCCACCCGGCTCTCGTGCTCCGTCCGGGCCTCCGACAGAAAATACGTTTCGACGCCTCGGGCGGAGCGGCCGTCGACCGCATTGGTATGGATCGAGACGAAGATGCCCGGTCGGTCACCTTTCAGACGCGTGGCGATGACGCCCCGCTCCCAGAGCGGCACCAGCGTGTCATCGTCGCGAATCATGTGGACTTCAAAGTCGGGCAGTGCTTGGAGCGCATCACGGATTCTGAGCGCGATCGCGAGCGCGACATCTTTTTCACGCACGCCGGTGGGACCGATGCTGCCCGGATGACGGCCCCCGTGCCCTGCGTCGATAATCACGACCCGAACAGGTGACGGTTCGGGGGCCACGACTCGAACGGGTGCAGACTCGGGGGTCGCCAGCCGAGCCGGAGCGGGCGAGGCCGGCGTGGGAGCCACGGCGGGTGCCGGTGCGGGTGCAGCTACGGCCGGCACGCGCACCTGCAACCAGTCAGCCTCGAGCGCCGCTACAAGATCGGGCAACCGATCGGGAATCACGTCGGTCAGGAGCTGCAGCGGCACCCACAACGCCGAGCCTTCCCGATACGGGGCCGCGATGAGCTGGATCCAGTCCTGACGCCATGACACCAGCGGGGATTCGGGCTGGAACGTCAGCTGTTCGTCGCCCCGCACGAATGTCAGTGGTTGGGACTGGGAGGTCTGGGACTGGGAGGTCTGACACCCAAGATGCTCCAAGGCGGTAGCGGGCA
>CAYVPD010000187.1:0-3908 GCA_964453545.1 uncultured Gemmatimonadaceae bacterium | reverse complement strand
TTGCGGGTCCAGCGATCGGAGTCCCGGGCCCGATATTTCTCAAGGGTGCGATTGAACGCATCGTCGAGATCGATGCCCTGCTCATTGGCAATGACCACGAGCACGAAAAGAATGTCGGCGAGTTCGAGTGCAAGATCCTGCTCGGGCTCGTCGGCTTTTTTCGTCTTTGGGCCGAAACGATGATTGAGCAGTCGAGCCAGCTCGCCCACTTCTTCGGTCAGACGGGCCAGATTGGCCAGCGGCGGCCAATACCCTTCTTCAAACTGTGAAATCCACGCGTCGACGCGGGCCTGTGCCTCTTTGAGATCCATGAGCGGGTCAGGTTTCGGGGAATGCCGTCAGGGCGCGAGCACGAGTTTGCCAAAGACACCACCGGCCTCAAGCATCTCGTGCGCCTGGCGGGCCTGGTCCAGCGGCAACACGGCGTGGATCGGCGCGGCCACCGCGCCCTCAAACACGAGACGCATCGCTGATCGGTACTCGGCCGGCGTGCCCATGGTCGAGCCCTTCAGTTCGAGCTGCTTCCAGAACACATGGCGCAGATCAACCGCGCCTCGAGGGCCGGTCGTGGCCCCGTAGCAAACGAGTCGCCCCCTCAAGGCGAGACTGCGCACAAGCCCTTCGAAAAGCGCCTCGCCAACCGAGTCGATTGCAACGTCGACCCCCTGGCCCTGCGTGTCGCGCTTCAGGGCGCGAGCCCAATCGTCTGAGGTGCGATCATAGACGTGATGCGCTCCGAGCGATCGCACGCGTTCCACATTTTCGGCTCCTGACGTAATCGCAAAGACTCGCGCCCCCGCGTGGCGAGCCATCTGTACCGCCAGGGTCGAGACGCCGCCTGACGCCCCCGTAATCAGCACAGACGCACCGGGTGTCACGGCACCCTGAGCGAAGAGTGCGCGCCAGGCTGTCACGGCTGCGAGAGACGCGGCGGCAGCGGCCTCAAATGAGACGTACTCCGGGATCTCGAGCAGGTTTTCAGCCGGCACGACCACGAACTCGGCAAAGCCTCCGTCGGTGTGCTCACCGATGAGGCGCAGCGCCGGGTCATCAAATGAGGGCCCCCGCCCTGCGCGATCGTACCAGTCGTAGTCGAGCGACGGATCGACCACGACGCGAGTGCCGATCAGTGCAGACGCTCCATCACCTTGGTCCACCCCAGGGCCGACGGCATCGATGACGCCCGCAATGTCGGAGCCCCCGATATGTGGCATCGTGGTCTCGATCGGCAGGCCCCGCCGCACCCACAGATCGAGGTGGTTCAGCGCCGATGCCCGCACCCGCAGTCGTACCTGCCCGGCACAGGGCTCGGGCAACGGCCGATCTTCAATCGCGATTACCTCAGGCCCGCCGTGCTCGTGAAACACGGCGGCTCGCATGGTCTTTATGCTGTTCATGACGTCCATGATGGCAGCGACTCGACCCTGACGCTACCCGTCGAGCACGGCTATTTTATCGACTGTGAACGACTTCGCTGCCGACTCGCCGCTGGACGCCCAGGCTGCTGCTGACGATGACACCAGCCTTGGGGGGTACCTGCGCGTACACGAGCGACCTCCGGTGTTCGAGGGGTCTGATGGGCATCCGTACTCCGTATCTATCGAAGCGGAGCACACAGCTGACCTGAGGGCGCCATGGGAGGGCTATCTCGTGTTTCTGCGCTGGGCTGAAAACGGCCTGGGCATCATCGGTCATGTGGAGACACCCACGCTCTGGCAAGGGCGGTCTCACTCCGACGTGGTGGCCGCGGCCGAATCTTTGCTGTTGTTCGAAGTACAAGAACATCTCGAGGCCTGCCTGACCGAGGCCCGTGCAGATATTGACCCTCATCGCTGACATTTGCCGATCATGTTGCGTGAATCGCTCATTCAACTGAGCCGCTCCCAGACCGCAAAGTCGGTCGTGACCCAGACCCCGCTTCGAGCTATGGCGCGCCGCTTCGTGCCGGGCGAACGAGTCGCCGACCTCGTGCGGGCAGCTCGTGATGCCGATGACGTCGGCCTGACGGTAACGGCCAACTACTTGGGCGAGTCCGTCTCGGATCCGGCCAGCGCTCGGGCAGCGACCGATGTGTACCTCGAGGTACTCGACGCGCTGCAGCGCCAAGGCATCGAGGGCAACATTTCGCTTAAGTTCACTCAGCTCGGCCAAGACATCGGTGAAGGTGTGCTCGCCTCAAACGTCACCCGCGTGCTGGAGCGCGCCCGTGAGCACCGGGCCTTTGTGCGCTTCGACATGGAGGGCTCGTCGCACACGCAGCGCACGCTCGATGCCTTTGAGAAGCTCTGGGCCGACGGCTGGCATGATATCGGCGTCGTGCTGCAGGCATATTTGCATCGCAGCCTCGGCGACGTGGCGCGCATGAATGAGCTCGGTGCCCGTGTGCGGTTGTGCAAGGGCGCCTATGCCGAACCTGCGTCGGCCGCCCTGCAATCGCCCACCGAGGTCGACCGCAACTTTATCGCGCTGATGCGTCTTTTGCTCGCCGAGGGTCGATATCCTGGTATCGCCACTCACGACGAGCGCATGATCGACGCAACCATTGCCTTTGCCCATCGTGAGGGCATCGACAAAGACCGCTTTGAATTTCAGATGCTGTACGGAGTGCGGCGTGACCTGCAGCGCCAACTGGTGCGCGACGGCTACCGCATGCGGGTCTACGTGCCCTTTGGTGAGCAATGGTACCCCTACTTGATGCGACGTTTGGCCGAGCGGCCCGCCAACATGCTGTTTCTTGCCGGCAGCGTGATTCAGGAATCACCGCTCGGGTTTCTCTGGCCGCGCGGTGGTGACCGGGTACGTGATGGGTACTGAGCCTTTTTTGCGCATTACCGAGATCTTTCACTCGATCCAGGGTGAGAGCACCTGGGCCGGGCTGCCCTGTACCTTCGTACGCGTTACCGGCTGTCCGCTTCGCTGTGTTTGGTGTGATACGGCCTACGCCTTTCACGGGGGCGAACGCATGACCCTCGATGAGATCGTGGCCGAGGTGGAGCGGATCGGAACGCCCCTCGTCGAGATCACCGGGGGTGAACCGCTGGCGCACCCCAACGTGATGCCGCTCGCCAAGCGACTCGCTGACGCCGGCTTCACAGTGCTGTGCGAGACCTCAGGAGCGTTTGACGTCGGCCCGCTCGACCCTCGCGTGCACCGCATCATGGACCTGAAGTGCCCTGGAAGCGGAGAGGTCGAGCGAAACCGCTGGGAAAACCTTGACCTGCTGGGGGCCGGCGATGAAATCAAGTTTGTCGTGGCCGACCGCGCCGATTACGAGTGGGCACGAGACGTGATTCGGGAACACGGCCTCGATCAGAGGGTGCGTGAGGGTTCACTCAAGGCGCTGCTCTTTTCGCCCGTCTGGAGCGGAGTCGATCTGCAGCAGCTGGCTGAGTGGATTCTTGAAGATCGCTTGCCCGCCCGCTTCCAGGTTCAGCTTCACAAATTGATCTGGGGAGCCGAAGCCACCGGAGTTTGAGCCCATGTCCGTAACCGAGACGCTGGTCAGCCCCGATGTCGCTGAGGCCATTGTTGAGGCAACGGCCGGCTATTTTGAGCATCATGCCTTGATCGTCTATACGTCGAGCGTTCGGGTCGTGCGCAAGCAAAAATTCGAGCATGAGCAGGGATGACTTCGCAATCGGGGCCTAGGGCGAAGAGATGAGCCTGATTGCGCAGCTGCGACTCGAGCTTGCCAACGCCGCTCAGGCGGCAACGCAAGCGAGACCGCGAGCCGAGCGAACCGGGCAGGTGCGCGAGGCGGCCGTGGCGCTCGTGTTGCGGGAACGGGCCGACCATGACCTTGATCTGCTCTTGATCAAGCGCGCGGAGTACGAGGGCGACCCGTGGTCAGGACACATGGCTCTGCCCGGGGGCGGTTGGCAGGCGACCGATTCGTCATTGATCCACAC
>CAYVPD010000186.1:0-3918 GCA_964453545.1 uncultured Gemmatimonadaceae bacterium | reverse complement strand
AGCGGGCGCCCTGGCATGCGCTAGGCCAGATCTCGACCGATGAAGGCGCTGTTCGCCGCCACCTTGACGCTCTCCTGTCCGCGCCTGAGATCGATGTCGAGGCGATTCGGGCACGCCAGCTGCATGTGGCGCTGGACTGCGTGTGCGGTGCGGGCGGCGTCATCGTGCCCGCTCTGCTCGAGGCCCTCGGGTGCCGTGTTTCGGCGATCCACCTCGAGACTGACGGACGGTTTCCGAGGGATCCCGAGCCGACCGCCGAGCATCTCGCTGAGCTTGGTGAGCTGGTGCGCCGTTCGGGTGCCGCGATCGGGTTGGCGGTCGATCCTGACGCCGATCGGCTGTCGCTCGTCGATGATCAGGGCCGGCCGATGGGCGAAGACTACACGCTGGCTCTGGCGGCCGATGTGGTACTGCGGCGCCGCCAAGGGCCGCTCGTCACCAATCTCTCAACCTCGCGAGTGGTCGAAGATGTCGCCGAGCGCTACGGGGTGGCGTTTGCGCGTGCGGCTGTCGGCGAGGTCAACGTCGCGCGCCGCATGCAGGCCGAGGGTGCGGTGATCGGTGGAGAGGGCAATGGTGGCGTGATCTTGCCGTCGCTGCAGTTCACGCGCGACGCCTCGGCCGGGATTGCGCTGATTCTTCAGGCGCTGACCGATGCCGGGATCCCGGTCTCGCAGATCGTGGCCGACTGGCCAAGCTACCGCATCGTGAAGCGCAAGATCGACTTCGCCCGAGAGGGCTTGGCTGATGCCTACGCAGCGCTCGAGGCGGACCTTGATGCCGACGAAGTGGATACTACCGACGGTCTGCGCCTCGCCTGGTCGAAGCGTCGCGCATGGTTGCATGTTCGGCCCTCCGGGACCGAGCCGATCGTTCGACTGATTGCAGAAGCCCCCGACGAAGCCGAAGCGCTCGCCTTGATCGAGCGCGCCGGATCCATTCTCAACCGGGTGGCGTAGGCACTGGGTTGCCTGTCGCCGCCTCTCCGTTCCTTTCGCTCCTCGAGGCGAACTGCGCATGTGTGGAATCGTCGGATATCTCGGGCCTCGTGAGGCCGCACCCCTCATTCTCCAGGGCCTCAGGCGCATGGAGTATCGGGGCTATGACTCTGCGGGCATCACGGTTCAGTCGCCTGACGGCCAGCTCGCCACGGTAAAGAAATCGGGTAAGCTCGCCGAGCTCGAGGCCGCGCTCGATGGCAACATGCCGCGCGGCACGGTGGGCATCGGGCACACGCGCTGGGCGACGCACGGTCCCCCGACCGAGGCCAATGCACATCCGCACATCAGCACGGCAGGCGATATCTGCCTGATTCACAATGGCATCATCGAAAACGCCGATCTGCTGAAGCGCAAACTGACCGGCGCCGGGTTCGTCTTTCGCTCCGATACGGATACCGAGGTGGTCGTTCACCTGATCGACCACCTTTGGACTGAGGGTATGGCGCTGGAAGATGCGGTCGCGGCCGCGCTCGATCAGGTCGAAGGCGCCTACGGCATCGCAGTGCTCTCCTCGCGTGATCCCGACAAGATCGTGATCGCTCGCCAGGGCAGCCCGCTCTTGCTCGGCGTGGGTCCGACCGGAGAGTTCGTGGCCGCATCTGACGCGGCGGCCGTGGTTGGCGTGACGCGCGACGTCGTCTACCTCGAAGATGGTGACCTCGCCGTGCTCACGCGCGACGGATACCGGGTCGAGCATCTCGAACACGGGCATGTCGATCCGGTCGTGCACAAGGTCACTTGGGATCTTTCGTCGATCGAGAAGGGCGGCTACGAGCACTTCATGCTCAAGGAGATCTTCGAACAGCCGACTTCCCTTCGTGACGTGATGCGGGGTCGCCTGCTCGAAGACGAGGGCAATGTGCGGCTCGGTGGCATCACGCTCTCTGACGCCGAGCTCGCCCGCATCAAGCGCATCACCATCACCGCCTGCGGCACTAGCTGGCATGCCGGCCTGCTCGGCGAATACATGCTTGAGGAGCTGGCCCGAATCCCGGTCGATGTCGAGTACGCCTCGGAGTTCCGCTACAAGAACCCGGTGATCGAAGACGACACGCTGGTTGTTGCGATCTCACAGTCGGGCGAGACTGCCGATACGCTCGCAGCGTTACAGGAGGCCCGGCAGCGAGGTGCCCGCACCATGGGCATCGTCAACGTGGTCGGGAGCAGCATCGCCCGGGTGACGGACTTCGGCGTCTATCTGCATGCGGGCCCGGAGATCGGTGTGGCGTCGACCAAGGCCTTCACAAGCCAGATCGTCGCCCTGACGCTCTTTGCGCTCTACCTGGGCCGCCGCCGCAATCTTTCGGTCGTCGAGGGCGGTCGCATTGTTCAGGCCCTGAAGGCACTGCCCGATCAGGTTGAGCAGATTATTGCGCGCTCTGACGAAATTCGAGAGCTGGCCGAGCTCTACGCCGATGCACACAATTTCTTGTATCTCGGGCGCGGATATCAGTTTCCGGTGGCGCTCGAGGGTGCGCTCAAGCTCAAAGAGGTCAGCTACATTCACGCCGAGGGGTACCCGGCGGCCGAAATGAAGCACGG
This sequence comes from uncultured Gemmatimonadaceae bacterium, assembly GCA_964453545.1. Taxonomy (GTDB): domain Bacteria; phylum Gemmatimonadota; class Gemmatimonadetes; order Longimicrobiales; family Gaopeijiaceae; genus Gaopeijia. The sequence goes on along the minus strand of CAYVPD010000186.1, from coordinate 1,375 downwards.
CCCTATCGCCCTGATCGACGAAAACATGCCGGTCGTTTTCCTGGCGCCGCGCGACCCGGTCTACGGCAAGGTGATCTCCAACATCGAAGAGGTGAAGGCGCGGCACGGTCGGGTGATCGCTGTTGTCAGCGGCGGCGATGAGGGGCTCGACGGCAAGGTCGACCACATCTTGCGCATTCCGCAGACCCTGCCGCATCTGCTGCCCGTGCTGGCCACCATCCCTCTTCAGCTGCTGGCCTACCACATCGCGATCTTGCGGGGCTGTGACGTCGATCAGCCGCGCAACCTCGCCAAGTCGGTGACTGTCGAATAGTTTCGAACGGAGAATCAAAAATGTTAAAAAAAATCAAAGACTCATTACATCAAGACTTAGCAACAAATAAGTTAAGCGTTGTCACTGCTTTAGTATTGAACACTCTAGTTCTAACTTCAAACACTAGAGATGATGCCTTCAGCGAAATGTTGTTTTGGATCTGCGTCATTTTGGAGGTATTAATCATTTTGTCTATTGCCACAATGGTCTATTACAAAGTCAAAAAATAGTGGAAAGGAATTATATTGCCCGTTACAAAAATTTCCACAAAAAGTTCAAAAATCAAGGAAAGTATTCTTCTCTGTTCGATACTACTCAATAACGGTGGAGTAAGGCTCTTTGCGCGTCGTGCTGCAGCGGGTTCGTGAGGCCTCGGTCACCGTCGACGGCGCGGTCGTCGGGAGCATTGGTCCGGGCCATCTTCTGCTCACCGGGTTCGCGTCGGGCGACAATGAGACCGCACTCGAGTGGATGGCCGACAAAGTCATCGGGCTCCGGGTTTTCAATGACGCCGAGGGCAAGATGAACCTCGATCTTGTCGACATCGCGGGAGACCTGCTCGTGGTGAGCCAGTTCACTCTGTATGGCGACGCACGCAAAGGTCGCCGGCCCTCATTTGTTGATGCGGCGCACCCTGACATCGCGATTCCGCTTTACGAGCGGTTTGTGGCGCTGCTGCGAGAGCGCGCTCCCGGCCGGGTCGAGACGGGGCGCTTCGGGGCCATGATGGATGTCCGCCTGCTCAATGACGGACCGGTCACGCTGGTGCTTGAACGATGAGGTCTCGATGAGACTGGTGCTGGCCTCGGCGTCTCCGAGGCGCACGGCGATTCTCGACACCCTTGGTCTGCCGCACGAAGTCGACCCCGCCGATGTCGACGAGTCCCTGCGCCCGGGGGAGAGCGCCGAGCAGTATGTGAAGCGTCTGGCCGAGGCCAAGGCCGCGGTCGTGGCGGGGCGCCATGTCGGCGCCTTTGTGCTCGCAGGTGACACCACGGTCGTGCGCGACGATGAGATTCTCGGCAAACCCGCCGATGACGACGAGGCCGTGGCGATGCTCTG
>CAYVPD010000185.1:0-3940 GCA_964453545.1 uncultured Gemmatimonadaceae bacterium | reverse complement strand
GGCCTCTCTCGGCATGAACCGCATGGGTGCGGTCGATGCCGAGTCCTGGGATGTCGAGTTCGTCGATGTGCCCGGTGAGACACGGGCCCTCGTGCAGTTCGCCGTGTCACCTGATGGCCAGACGCTTGCCGTGACGGGTGAACTGACGGGAGATCTTCTGGTGTTTGACCTCACCGGCGACCCGGCAGCTCCACAGCTGCAGCGGGCCGTCGAGGTGGGGTCGCGCCCGTGGCATCCGATCTTCGGGCGCGATGACCGACATGTCTACTTCGGCAACAAGGGCGACAACACGCTGGTCGAAGTTGACGTGGTTGAAGGCCGGGTGAGCCGTACCTTTAGCGCACCGGGCATCGACCAGCCGCATGGAGCGGCGCTGAGCCCTGACGGACGCTTGTTGTTCATCTCGAACAATGGTCCGGGCGGGATGGGCATGAACCATGGCCCTGATGGCATGGGTGACGCGGCGATGGATCATGGCGCCCTGGACCACGGTGCCATGGATCACGGTGATCACGAGGCGAGCGTTTCATATGAGACCGGTACGGTGGCCGTGGTCGAACTCGCTTCAGGCGAGGTGGTCGCCATGATTCCGGTAGGCAAGAATGCCACGGGCATCGGAGCCGCTTCGCCGCGATGAAGGCAGCGCGCTCGACAACTCGCGACCTATGTGCGGCGATCGTCTTTGGCCTGCTCTCAGGTGTGACGGCCTGCGCGTCGTCGTCGCCTGCGGTACCCGGCTCAGCTGGCGCCTCGTTTGCGCCCAGCTTTTCTGATCGGCCCGCACTACGACTTCACGATCGGCTGGAGCGCGACGTCCAACCATTCGTGGTACAGGCGGCCGACGGCGTCGAGCATGAGCATCCGTTCCTGGGTGGGTTTGATGTGCCGCGTCCGCAGCGAGTCGACATCGATGGTGATGGCGATCTCGATCTGTTCGTACAGGAGCGCACCGGGCGTCTGATTTTTCTGGAAAACGTCGGAGGGCCGACGACTCCGCGCTTCGAATGGCGCACGGATTTCTACGAGGAGCTCGATATCGGCGAGTGGGGCCGGTTCTTCGACGTCGACCATGATGGCGACCTCGATCTGCTCGCCGAAGAGCGCTTCAGCTACATCCGTCTGTTTCGCAACGACGGCGATGTGACGACCCCGCGCTTCGTTCTTGCCGCCGATACACTGCTCGATGGTGAGGGGCGCCCGATCTTTGCCGACCGACAGAACATTGCGTCACTCGCCGATGTCGACTGTGATGGGCGTGTCGACCTGTTTCTCGGGCGTGTCGATGGCACCGTGGCTCGCTACGAAGAGACCGCCATTCGCGACGGTTTGCCGGTCTACGACCTTGTAACCGACCGGTTTGAAGACATCGAGATCGTCGCGGCACTGTCGCAGCCGGGTGCGCCCACGCTGCATGGGGCCAATTCGATGTTCTTTGCCGACGGTGACGGTGACGGTGACCTCGACCTGTTTTGGGGCGACTACTTCGAGCCTGGCATTCTCTTCATCGAAAATTTCGGGAGCTGTCAGCGGCCCGATCTGCGCAGCATTCCTGTGCCGGCTCCGGCGCAGGAGACGATTTTGACAAGCGGCTACAACGCCCCGTACCTCGTCGATGAAGATGGTGACGGTGACCTCGATCTGTTCATCGGGGTCTTGGGTGGCGCATTCAACCCGAATCGCACCTCGAGCGACAACCTGCATCTGTATCTGCAGGGGGCCGATGGGCGTTTTGCGCAGGTGACGCCGCGCTATCTCGACCAGATCGATATTGGCAGCGAGAGCGTGCCGGCCTTCACGGATCTCGACGGCGACGGTGATCTGGACATGGTCGTCGGCAATCGCCTCGACCCGGGCGCCCTGAGCGCAGCGCGCCTGTATGTCTGGGAGAATACGGGGGATCGCCGCACGCCGGCATTTGCCTTGCGTGACACGGTAGCGCTCGGTGACGGCTATCACTTCGCACCGCGTTTTGCCGATCTTGATGGCGATGGTCGCGATGAGTTGCTGCTGGGCACGTGGAACGATGATGTGCGCTGGTTTCGTGACACCGCGCGCCGAACGGTGGCGACTTCGTCACAGACGGGGTGGGTAACGCCCGAATGGATCGAAGTGCTCGACGGCCCGCTAGTCGAACTGCCGCGCGGGAGCCATGCGGTTCCGGCTGTGGGTGACCTCGATGGTGATGGCCTTCTCGACCTGCTCGTGGGCGAGTCGTCGGGCGAGATCAACTTCTTCAGGAATCTGGGTTCGCTCTCCGAGCCCCGATTCGAGCTCGTCACCGAGGCCCTCGATGGCATCGATGTGGGGCGCCGCAGTCACCCGGTGCTGCTCGATATCGACGGCGACGGCGATCTCGATCTTTTGCTGGGTCGCGAAGACGCGGGGGTCGAGCTGCATCTCAACATCGGCTCACCTCAGGCTCCGAGCTTTGCGCCACAGCCGTCTGCTGGTGCAGCCTCGGCCGGTGTGACCTCGGCCGTAGCGCAGCCCGTGTTGGAGCTGTTCGAGCGCGACCTGCTCCCTCTGTCAGCGCCCGCATTTGTCGATCTCGACGGCGATGGCGGCCTCGACCTGGTTTCGGGCGGCATGAGTGGCGGGCTGATCTTCTTTCGGAATGCGCGCGTGCGGCGTTGAGCCGCTACGTCAGCCTGTTCCGAACAGCTACAGACTCGCCCCGTTCTCATGGCCAGACGCTCGCGTGACGATGCGGCCGCGACACTCGCCGCGGCCGAGCTAAGCGCTCTGCCCCCGCAGCAGGGGCTGCTCGTGCTCGAAGACATGTCGGGTGCGCTCGTGCAGCTACTCGACGAGGCTGGAGAAGCGTGGAGCTCGAGCGTGCCGGTTCACAGCTGGTCACGGCGCAGTCCGCAGGCCAAAACGTGGCCGACGGCTTCGGTCTACGATGTGGTCGTCATTCGGCTGCCGCGGGCGCGTGAAGAGTTTGACATGCTGATGCACATGGCCGCCGGTGCCCTCATGCCGGGAGGCCGGCTGCTCGTAGCCGGGGCCAACGACGAAGGCATCAAGTCATCGCCGCGCTTCATCGAGCCTGTCTTCGGGCCGGTCAAAACGCTCGCGACGGGTGGGCACGGTCGTCTGCTTGTCGCGCTGCGGCCCGAGCACGTGGCCGGCCTGCGCTCGGGGCTCGACGCTTGGCGCTCTGTAGAGCCGCTTGCGTTGCCGTGGATGCCTGACTCGGCCAAGCCCGTGGCGTGGGCGTCATACCCCGGGGTTTTCGCCCATGGTCGGGTCGACGAGGGCACGGCATTCATGAGCCATCACTTGGCGCCCCCGACCTCGGCATCTCCAGCCCTTCGAGTATTGGACTGGGGCGCCGGATCCGGGCTCATCGCAGCCGCGGTGCTTGCCTCTGTGCCTGATGCGCGCGTGACGTTGCTCGATAACGACGGCCTGGCGCTCGATGCGGCCGCCCACAACCTCGAGACACTGTCGACGCCGCCGGTCGCCGTCGACTACCTGCAGTCTGAGGGATGGCAGAATGTTTCGCCTGCGGCGAATTGGGACTGGATCGTGGCCAATCCCCCTTACCATCGGGGCAAATCAGAGACCCTCGACGCCGTTGCCGAGCTCGTGCACGGCGCGCGCCTTCACCTGGCCCCGGCCGGCGTGCTTCAGTTCGTCGTACAGCGTCGACTCCCGGTAGAGCCCTTGCTGCGCCGAGACTTCCAGCACGTGGCCGTGGTCGCAGATGAAGGCGCCTATCGCATCTGGCAGGCGCGCGCCTGACGCCTCAGAACGACACCTCGTAGGTCAGCGTCAGATTGCGCTTGGGTGCCGGCCGGAAAAACGATGCGTTGGTGGCCTCGGCGTAGAGCGTGTTGGTCAGGTTGGTCAGGGCCAAGCTCACGCGGTGCGCCGTGCTTCCCGTATCGAAGAGCTGCAGCCCGCCACGCAGGTGGTGCACGTTGAAGGCAGGAAT
>CAYVPD010000184.1:0-3949 GCA_964453545.1 uncultured Gemmatimonadaceae bacterium | reverse complement strand
ATCAGCCGCCCCCCAAGAAACACGACAGCCGCCCACCCGAGCCCTCCCGCGGCTCCGGCACCGGACAGATCATGAAGCTTGATGCCGAGGTCGTGCTTCACGATTTGGGCGAGGTGCGCAAGACCGCGTTCGAGCCGCTCGACCTGGGTGGGGCTCGCCCCCTTTTGCGGGCCGAAGACGCGCGCGGCCCCGCGCGGACCTAACAACGGGTTATCAACGTCACAGAGAACCTTCATCTCAACATTGGACAGCGCATCGACAGCAGGAGGCAGTACGTGGGCGATCTGCTCGAGCCCTGCGCCGCCCTCCGGAACGTCACGTCCGGTGGCATCGACGAAGCGCCATCCCAAGGCTCGCGCAGCCCCGGTTCCACCATCGACTGTTGCGCTGCCGCCTAGAGTCAACCAGATCGTGCGGGCCCCGCGTCTCACCGCGTCGGCCACGAGCTCGCCGGTGCCCCGGGTGCTCGCGCGCATCACATCACGATGTGCTAGCGCAAGCAACGTAAGTCCATTGACGAGAGACATCTCGATCAGGGCCGTGGGTCCGTCGTCCTCAAGCCAGGCATAGCGTGTGCTCACGGTGGTCTCAGGCAGCGGCCCAGCCGCCTCAAGTGTGATCCACGTCCCTGAGCGCGAAGCCATCAGAGTTTCGGCGGTACCCTCGCCCCCGTCGGCGAGAGGGATGAGTTTCAGGTCAAGATCAGGGCGAGCTGAGGCCAGCCCACGCGCTGCCGCCTCGCAGGCCTGACGGGCCGTCAGGCTGCCCTTGAACGAGTCGAAGGCCAGGATCAGCGTGGAGCGGCTGCCCAGGGAGTGGTTGTTTGACGAAGCCATTTGGACGTGCGGGTCTGGCGCGCGCTACAGGCCAGCCATAATCACATTGCCCGAGATGCGCCGCGCCGAAGGGCCCGTCAGGTAGACGCACAGGTCGGCGAGCTCTCCCGGCGTGATCCAGCCCGATCGATCGGCATCAGGCATGGCGCTGCGGTTGGCCGGCGTATCAATGGTGGTCGGGGCGATGGCGTTGACCGTGACAGCGTCGGCACGCAGCTCGGCTGCCAGCGCTTGTGTCAGGGCGACCACAGCACCCTTGCTGGCGGCATAGGCAACCATGCCGGCCCCGCGTCCTGGCCCCACCGCGGCTGAGGCGATATTGACGATCGCCCCGCTGCCTGAGGAGCGAAGCAAGGGGGTGAAGGTACGGCAGCACAAGAAAGCGGAGCGTGCGTTCAAGCGCTGCATGCGATCCCAGCTCTCGGGAGTGGTCTCGTCGATCGGGCTCATGTCGAATCCGCCGACCAAATTGAGCACGGCGTGAACCGCCCCGCGCTCTTCAAAGCTGGAAGCGTAGGTTTCCAGCCACGCGGCATCGGTGACATCGCCCTGCTGCAGCACGAGCTGCTGCGACGTGCCCACCTCTTCGCGTAATCGCTCGGCCTCGGCCCTGTCGAACCACGGCACGTGCACCTCGTCTCCTCGTTGCAGCAGAGCATGAACGATGCTGCGGCCGAGGCCGCCGGTACCTCCAGTGACAAGGCAGATGCGCGAACTCATGGGCGGACTCCGGTCTGACGCGAACAAGACAGCAGGGCAGTGGGGCGGGGTGACGATGCATACAAGGTAGCGCGGCCGTGTGCTTCAGGCTGCGCCCGGGCCAGTCGGCTGCGACATAACGTGCGGAGCGACTTGCTGATGAAGGGGGCCTGCGTGAACTTCCCACGCCACTGGTCGCGCGACTTTTTTGCATCAACAGAAGCCCATGCACATTCGTACCATCTCTTCAGGTGAAGTCGAGTCGCTTCAGGTCCCTCTGCTCGTCGTTCCATTCTACGGCGGGGCAGGGCAACCCCAGTTTCCGCAGATCACCCCCGAAGTTGACGACGTGGTGACGCGGCTGGCAGCCGTGGGCGCAGTCACGGCCGGGTCGCGGGTGACCACGCTCACTGCATCGACGGCAGGTCCGGCGCAGGTTGCGCTGATCGGGCTCGGAGATGCCGCCGACACGAGCTCGCCCGAAGTCGCCCGTCGGTTTGCCGCTCATGCTGTGCGCCTTGCCGAAGACCTGCGCGTCACCGAACTCGCCATCGTGCTGCCGCAGAGCCGTGCAGGTACGGTAGCGAGTGTGGCCAAGGGTGTGGCCGAGGGGGCCGTGCTGGCGGCCTGGCGTTTCACCGAACTCAAGGCGCCCGACGACTCCCGCCCTGCACCCGTCTCGCAACTGCATATCGTGCTGCCGCAGGCCGAGGTCGAGGTCGCTCGTGACGCGGTAGCGATCGGTGCGGTTTTGGCTGAGTTCGAAAACCGTGCGCGTGATCTGCAGTCGCGACCAGGGAACGTCGCCACGCCAACGCATTTGGCCGAAGAGGCACGTCGCTTGGCCGCTGATGAGGGCCTTGAGGTCGAGATTTTGGGCCCCGGCGAACTAGCAGCGCAGAAAATGGGTGCGCTGCTCGCCGTAAGCGCGGGCTCTGAAGAAGAGCCCCGACTCATCATTTTGAGGCACCAGGGTGGTAAAGCAGGCGACAAGCCGTTGGTGCTGGTGGGCAAGGGACTGACTTTCGATGCCGGCGGCATCTCGATCAAGCCGGCCGAGAAGATGGAAGAGATGAAGTTCGACATGTCCGGAGGCGCAGCCGTGATCGCGGCGATGGGAGCCATCGCGCGCCTCGGCCTCCCTCGAAACGTCGTAGGCATTGTGCCCTCGTCTGAAAACCTGCTTTCGGGTCGGGCGGTCAAGCCGGGCGATGTCATCACGACCCGTGCGGGCAAGACGGTTGAGGTGATCAACACCGATGCCGAAGGACGCCTCATCTTGAGTGACGCACTCGATTACGCCGTCGAGCTCGAGCCCGAGGCCATGGTCGACTGCGCTACGCTGACCGGGGCCGTGGTCATTGGTCTCGGGCATCATGCGATGGCGGTGCTCGGCACCGACGACCGCTTGGTTGAAGAGCTTCGTGCGGCTGGTGAGGTCTCGGGAGAGCGGGCGTGGCCGTTGCCCTTGTGGCCGGAATACCGTAAGCAGTTGGATTCGACGACGGCCGACCTGAAGAATATCGGAGGGCGCCCCGGGGGCACGATCACGGCCGCCGCCTTTTTGCGGGAGTTTGTCGGTGACGTGCCGTGGGCGCATCTCGACATTGCGGGCACGGCCTACGGTGATGCGACCGATCTGCCGTATCGCCGAGTGGGCGGCTATGGGGTACCGACCCGGCTGCTGATCGAATGGGTGCGCAGCCGGGCGTGACGATGCGTCTGCGTTGGACTTCGGCGGCGATGGCGCTGGTTCTGCTCGTGGCGTCGGGGGCACCCGCACTCGCCCAGGCCGATACCATTCCCCCCACGCCGCCGGACTCAGTTGCGGCTGCGAACGCCGACACGCTCGATGCCTCGGGTGCCGACGTGGTTTTGCTGAATGAGGGCACCTCGGCCGATACGACGTTCGTGCTGCCGCCCGACTCGATCTATCGCGTGCTGCCCCGACTCATGTTGGGCACCGAGGGCCGACCCGAGACCGGCGTCACAGTTTGGGGTCGAGACGACCTGCTCGGAAATCCCGCGCTCACGCTACTCGATCTGCTGGCGCAGGAACCTGACCTGCTGCCGCTGCGCTACGGGGACTTTGGTGTGCCGGAGGCGGTTCTGGGCCCGGGTCTCGAGGGAGGTCGCGTGCGCGTGTTCACCGATGGCTGGGAGCTGCCCGCGCTCACGTCATCCAATCCCGACTTGGCGTTGATTGCGCTGGGAGGGCTTGAAGAGGTGCGCGTCGAGCGTGGCGGCGGGGAATTGCGCATTCATCTCACATCGCTCACGCCCGATGACCCGCGCCCAATGTCGCGAGTCGAGGCTGGCACCGGCGATCTCGACACCAACCTGTTTCGCGGCGTCTTCTTGCATCCGCGCGCGCTGGGCGGACGTGCGCATCATCATCCGCGCCGACTCCGGTT
>CAYVPD010000183.1:0-3986 GCA_964453545.1 uncultured Gemmatimonadaceae bacterium | reverse complement strand
ATGCGCCGTACCGCGCAGCCGCTCCAGCAGTTCGAGGTCACGTGCCTGCAGCAGCGGACGCACCGCCTCGAGCGCGGCCGCATGCAGCTCACCATCGCTCAGGCGCTCCGGGTTGCCTGGCAGCGCGACCACCGGGCTGCCCAGCTTGGAGACCTCGCCAAACATCGGTATCAGGTAATCGACGGCGGCGACCACCAAGGGCAGTGACCGATCTGCAATCACATCGTGCAACCCCCGATCAACCTGCATCAAGAAGCGACGAAGCTCGTCTTTGCGGTCGCCCACGTCGCCATGGCCATGAAACATCGCGCCGGCACCTGACCCAGCACCGGGGTGCGCGCCCGCGGTCCCGCCAAGGCCGCCCGCCGCGCCAGCCCCGACACCCACGCCGCCCCCACCCACGCCGTGCCCGCCCGCACCGAAGCGAAACTGCAGCGACTCGTCGCTCCAATCCCAACCCACCGCGTCTTCGAGCCGCGCCGGCACGTCAGAGCCGGCCAGCGACAGCTCGGCGATCGCCGCAATCGACGCTTCAAACAGCCGCACCTGCTTCTGGCTCAAGGCCAACACATGAAACGACCGCCCCCGCGAGACGGCCCCGAGCAGCGGGCGCAGGTCAAAGCGCGGACCTACGACGGCCAACTCATCAACCGCCATCGGCAACTGGTGCGCGATGTAGCCGGTCGACCCCACGATCTCGCTCGGCCCGATGAAGAGCGACAACCCATCGCCCTGGTGATTCCAAAACACGTCGTCGACCAGCAGCGCCTGCACCGGCTCGAGGCGACCGTCGAGCTCCAGCATCGACACCCCGGCTCGCTCGCCCTGCGCCCGCACCTCGGCCAGCAGGTTCTTCAGGCGGATCGGCCCTTGCAGCACGTCGGGCCCAAAACGGGCGGTCGGCAGGTAGAGCGAGATCAGCGGCAGCGTGTCGGAGCCCTCGGCCCCAGCCTCCGCCTCGGCCAGCCGGCGGAATTCTTCTTGCAACAACATCGAGACTCCCGGGTTCAGCAGATGGAACGTTCGGCCGCCTGCCTTGTCGCAGCGGTCCGCGCTCCCCATGATCCCATGGCAAGAAGTCGGCCATGCGCAGCGTCGCTGTGCGGCCGCCCCCCACTCACCTCAGAGGAACCACCATGCGACACCTCGCAACGCTGGCTCTCCTCGCGGGAACGCTGGCCGCGGCCTCGGCCTGTTCTGCTCAGCAGCAGAACTTCGTCGCCGTCGGCACCGAGGCGCCCGACATCGTCGTCACCGGGGCCACCCGCAGCGGCGTCATGTCCGAGCCTGTGCACCTGAGCGACTTCCGCGGGCAGACCGTGGTCCTGGCCTTCTTCTTCCGGGCCAGGACGCCTGGCTGAACAGTCCAAATGCAAGCGTACCGTGATCAGTACGCCAGTCTTTTCCGCGATGGTGACGGGGTCACCCTCATCGGAATCAGCAACGACTCGCCCGAAGCGCTCGCCAGTTGGGCCGCTGACGACGGGTTCCCCTTCATGTTCGGGAGCGATCCTGGCTCGTCGGCCTATGCCGCATTTGGTGGCAATCCGCGAGACAATGGGATGGCCGGCAGCCGCGCCGTCATCGTGATCGATCCTGAAGGGCGCGTGTCGCACATCATGCCGACCTTCAACCAGGTCGATCCGTCAGCCTACGAAGAGCTGAAGGCCGCAATTGATGCCGTGACGCCCTAAGGGCACCCAGCAGAAGTAATCGCACGAAAAAGGGCTCCCGGCCGGTTGGCTGGGAGCCCTTTTTTGCACTCAGAGCCCGAGGTCTTCGAAGAGCTCTTCGGCTGAGTTGAAACGCTGCACTTCGATGCCACGCTCGCTGTCCCGCAGCACCTTGAGGGTCTTGGCATTGAGCCTTCGACTCTGATCTCTGTTTTTCATTTCTGTCCCCCTCCATACGCTAAAGCATCACGAACCCAACCGCCGAAAAATGTCGGTCGAGCGTCAGCGCCTCGGTCGTGCCGCGTTGCCGCATGATGGCAAAGCTGACCGCATCGGTCAGCGAGAAATCGTTGTCGGCGAATTTCGCGAGCCAGTCCCTGCGGGCAGCGGCCTCAAGTTCAGCCGAGCACGGAACCACCTCATTGGGCGCCCGCCCCACGGTCTCAGCAAAGCGCAGGGCGATGTCACGGCCGACCCGGCGCAACAAGAGCGCGTGAGTTTCAGCGACGACCAAGCTGCTGGTAACGATCTTGACCCCCTGCTCCACGCGCTCTCGGAGCACCGCCGCGAGCCGCGCGTGCTCCGAATGATCAGCCACGACCAGCACGTACCAGGCGCTCGTGTCGACGAACAACTCTCGCCCGAGTGCCATCACGCCCACGAGGCGACTTCGTCGTCGGCGAGCACCGCGTCGTGATCGACTGCAGGATCACGCGCCGGATCGGGCGCTTCCCCCGTACCCTGAGCTCCCGCGGGCGGCGTCACGCCCCGGGCCAGACCCACGATCTGCAACGCAGGGTGAGACGCCGGACTCGTCAGTTCACGCTCCAGCGCTCGAAGCCCCTCACGCAGCGCCTCGGACTTGCTCACGCTCGACAGGCTGCAAACGCGCTGGAGCCGATCCTGGTCATCTGGCTCAAGGTAGACCTGAACCGGTTCACGTACTCGGAGCGCACCCTGACCGCCCCTGTTTTCATGATTGTTTTTCATGATTCATGATATTGCTGTTTCAGACGTGTCGCAACTCTATGTTTCCCCCCATGACGCACGACCAACCTGACCTCTTTGCCAGCAGCGCAGGCCCCGCCGCCCCCGTCGATGTCGCGCCCCAAGCCGCGAACTGGACCAAGACCGCTGAGCGCCTGCCCGACACCCTGCGGATGGGCACGTCATCGTGGAGCTTTCCCGGCTGGGCCGGCCTCGTCTACGACCGCGACGCTCCCCCAGGGCTGCTCTCGCGGCACGGGCTCACCGCCTACGCCCGCCACCCCCTGCTGCGCGCCGTCGGCGTCGATCGCAGCTACTACGAAGCGCCCCCGAAGCGCGTCTTTGCCGACTATGCCCGGCAGGTGCCCGACGACTTTCGCTTCATGGTCAAAGCGCAGCGCGACCTGCTCACGCCCGGTCACCCCAAGTTTCTCGATGCCGAGTGGGCAAAAGAATGCATCATTGAGCCAACCTGCGCCGGCCTAGGCCACAAACTCGGCACGCTACTGCTGCAGTTCGCCCCACTCCGCCCAGGCGAGATGGAGCGGCACCTCAAGAGCCCCCGCCACTTCGCCGAGCGCCTCTACCGGTTCATGACCGCGCTCACTCCAGAGCTTGGCAGCGCCTCAGGGCAGCGGCCCGCCCTCACCGTCGAGCTGCGCACTCCCGCGCTCTTCACTGAAGATTACGCTCAGGCCCTGCATCATGCCGGTGCCACGCACGGCTACGTCGTGCACCCCAGCATGCTCACGCTCGAGAAGCAGGCCGCGCTGATCCCGGTCATCCCGCCGACCCCCGTCGCGCCCGCTAGCTCCACCACCCCGCCCCTGCTCATTCGCTGGATGCTCGCGCCCGGCGCCCGTTACGAAGCCGCGAAAGAAGCGTGGGCACCGTTTACGCGCATGCAGCAGCCCGATCCGAGCAATCGCCGCGCGATCACCTACTTGCTCAAGGCTGCAACGCACGCCGGCCGCCAAGCCATGCTGATCGTCAACAACAAGGCCGAGGGCAGCTCACCCGAATCGATCGCCGCGCTGGCGACCGAGTGGGTCGACGGCCAGATTCGCTGAAGCACCGCACAAGCTCCGCCCCTCCCGCCGCCCCCCTCACCCGCACCCCGCCCGCCCATGGACGTCGCCATCATCGGAGCCACCGGCAGCTGCGGCCGCCAGGTCGCCGCCCAGCTGCTCGAGTGTCGCCCGTGCCGCGAGATGGCCGCCGAACTCGGTGTGCGACGCACGATGGTACAGGCCCAGATGTAGGGGCAGCACGGCGACCACCCAGTGCCGATCTGGAGCCAGATCACGGCTCGCGGCGTCAGCGAGC
>CAYVPD010000182.1:0-3993 GCA_964453545.1 uncultured Gemmatimonadaceae bacterium | reverse complement strand
CCTCGCGACGTGTCGCCGACTCTGATTGAGCACTCGCGGGAGGGCGGACGTGTCGCCCTGCTCTTCGGCCGGGAAGACTGGGGACTCGACAACGAGACGCTGGATCGCTGTCACCACGTGATCACGATCCCGACGACACCCGAGTATCGCTCCCTCAATCTGGCCCAGGCCTTTTTGGTCGTGGCCTACGAGCTCTTTCTGGCGCAGGGCGAGCTTGATGATCTGCCGGTCGGGCGCCGCGCTGAACGCCCGGCGGAACACCACGAGCTTGAGAGCATGTATGCCGCCCTCGAGATCGGTCTCGCACGCATCGACTTCTTCAAAGGCACACGTCCGCCCGAATCGGTGCTCAGAGCGCTGCGCACCGCGCTGAGCCGCGCCGGGCTCGACCGTCGCGAGGCCAAGCTCTTCGAAGCGATTGGCTATGAAATTCGAAACTACATGGACCGTCGTGGCGTGAGCGGTCCGCCCGGCAATCCCGATCCCGACTCTTCTTCACCCTCGGAATGAGCTCCTACGCATGAAGCGTGAACAGATTCAAGACATCTTCGTAGCCGCCGAACGCTTCGCACGTGAGGCCGGCGACGTCACCCTGCGCTACTTCGGCGGCATCGTCGAGCATGACGCAAAGGGTGACGGCAGCCCAGTCACCAAGGCTGACCGAGAGGCCGAGCAGCTGATTCGGCAGCGCATTGAGGCCAAGTGGCCTGACCATGGCATCGTCGGCGAAGAGTTTGGCGTGACGCGCGAAGATGCCGAAGTGCGCTGGATTCTCGACCCGATCGACGGCACGCGCTCCTTCATGCGTGGCGTGCCTCTTTACGGCGTGTTGATCGGCGTCGAGGCCGCTGGCCAGCCGATCGTGGGCGTGGCTCACTTTCCGGCTCTGGGAGAAACCGTCGCCGCCGGACGTGGTCTCGGCTGCTTCTCAAATGGTAACCCGTGTGCCGTCTCTGATGTCGATATCCTCAATCAGAGTCTGGTACTGACCACCGACGCCGAGCGCATCTTGTCGCGGCCGCAGGGCGCAGGCTTTCGCTCGTTAATGCAGGGGTCGTCGTTTTCTCGCACGTGGGGCGACTGCTACGGGCACATTCTCGTTGCGACAGGCCGGGCCGAGATCATGGTCGACCCGGTGCTCTCTTCTTGGGATGCCGGGCCGCTACTCACGATTCTCGAAGAGGCTGGCGGCCGCTTTACCGACCTCTCGGGCGAGGCGACGATCCACGGCGGGTCGGGCATCTCGACCAACGCGCGGTTGCACGATCAGGTGCTGGCGGCACTCGCGGCGGGCTAAGCGCACTTCAGTCGGCCCCTGGCCGGTTGTTAGCCCGCCTCTGGGGTTGTCCCCCGGGGCCGCTCGCCTGAACAGATTGGGTTGGTTTGCCGGGCTCGCTAATGCTCAGGCTGCACTGTGCAGTATCGGTTGCCTGAGCGTTGGCGACACGCAGCCCTCACGTTGCCCCTTGGAGCCAACCCCAGAGGCGGGCCAAGTCGGGTCCCGGGGCCGCTCAAATGAAGAATTTGGGTTGGTTTGCCGAGCCAAGAAGATGCAAAAGGGCCCCGAGCTGCTGCTCGGGGCCCTTTTCATGATCAACACACCGGGCTCAAACCCGATGGGAACCCAGCGCAATCAGGCGGCGCGAGCCGGCACCTCTTGCTCGGTGACCTCGTCAGGCTGGATCGGCTGCCAGATCTGAAGCACGGGAAACGTGCTCAGGAACCAGCGTACGCTGAACAGGAACAGGCCAAGGAAGCCGATGCCCGTCAGCAAATGATAGAACATGAGCGAGCTGTCGTACGCTGGGAAGAGCGACGGAGCCACCAAGAAATAGCGCTCGTTCCACAGGCCGAAGAGAATGATCGCCGTGACCGTCTGCAGCCAGGTCGGGTTGAGCTTCGCCTTGCGACCGATCAGCGAGGCAAAGGGCACCACGAAGCAGAGCAGCACCACCATCAGGGAATAGCGGCCCCAGCCTTCTCCGGCGCGGGCAACCATCCAGCTCTGCTCCCAGGGCAGCTTGCCGTACCAAATCACGATGTACTGCGAGAAGAACAGGTACGTCCAGAATACCGTGAAGGCGAACGTCAGCTTGCCGATGTCATGGCGCTGCTGAATCCCGATGTGGCGGGCGAGGTCGGCATCGCCGCGACGCACGGCCACCGCCGTGAACGCCGTGGCCGCAATGCCCCCCCAGAAACCGGCCATGAAGAACCAGCCACCAAAGAGCGTGCTAAACCAGTGCGGGTCGAGCGACATCGCAAAGTCGTAGACGATGAAGCTCATGACCGTGGCATACAGCAGCGCCATCGTCGGTCCAAGCTTGCCGAGCAGGCGGTCAGCATGAACCTCTTCGGCCTCCTGACCACGCCAGCCCGCCATGAGGCGGCTGCGCCACGAACGCTGACCGGCATCAAGCCCATCTTCTGACAGACGGCCCATGTCCGGGCGAAGCGCGGTGTACACGAAGTAGAGAGCCATGCCGAAGAGCACGAGCGGGCCTACAACGTTACGCGCCAGCAGGAACGGAATGTTGAGGTAGGCAGCCTTCTTCTGCACGATGGGGTCGTAGCCCATCATCTCGATCCAGGGGAAGTAATTCTCCCGCAAGAAACCAAGCATTGGCAGCAAGAGCAGGATCGAGATCGGCAGAAATGCCACAAACGCCATGCTGATGCGACGCAGCGACCAGTTCCACTTGGCGCGAACAATCGTCGTCGCACCCGAGAACATCACGGCGCCCATGGCCACAGAGGTGAAGAAAAGCCAGTTGGCTACATAGCTTCCCCACGCCGCCGTGTCATTTTGACCGTGGGCCAGAAAGAAACCCACAGCCCCAACTGCGACCATTGCGCCGAAGGCGAGGTTGGCCTTGGACGACCGCGGGAGAAACTTGGCCGGGATCTGATCCGGAATATGATGGTGCGCCATGACTCAGTTCTCGCCGTTGGTGGTCGCGGGGGCGCCCTGCGCCTCGTTGTACCGTGCCTGCAGACTGCGAACGTAATTGACCACGTTCCAGCGGTCGAAGTGCGTAACCGCGTGGCCATACGACGGCATCATGCCGCGGCCAACGCGAATCATGCCATAGATGTAGCCATCGGGATAACCCTGCACGGTCTCACCGGCGAGGTTATATGCCGCGAGCGCCGGCCATTTCTCCATCACGTACGCGCCCGTTCCGATCCCCTCCACACCGTGGCAAACCGCGCAGTTGCGGTTGTAGATCTCTTCGCCGCGGGCGAGAGAGGCCTCAGCGGCCGGTACCGGATTTTCGAGCGAAGCCAGCAGCGCGTTGCCGGGATCGGCGGTCTGCGCCTGGGTAAAGTCGGGCACGAAGTAGTCAGCCGCATTGGGCGTGCCGAGGTTTACCTCGCCGCGCGCCGCGGGAAAGTTGCCCGACGAAAACGAGACCGCGCCCGGGGCGGGCAGCTGCGTGTTCTCGTAGGGGTCAAAGCTCGACTGATCGCGCATCGAACGACCGAAGACACGAACCATCGCGTCGTCGAGCGTGTTGCACGCGCCAGTGGAGAGCACGAGCCCCGCAAGCAGGGCAAAGCGACCGACGTTACGCATTGGGACCCTCCCGCAGGTCAGCGGGCTGATGCTTCTGAAGAATGGTGCGCGCCTCTTCCAGCCGGGCGCCGGTCGCGTCGACCTGCACGCCATAACGCCCTGAGGTGAACTCGGGATCATAGACAACGCGAGGCCCCGTCTGCGGCAGGCGGCTCAAAATGAAGAGCCCGACCACCGTAGAAAGCGCACCAAAAAGAATCGTGAGCTCGAAGGCAGGAATCACGTAGGCCGGCATCGAAAGCACCGGCTTGCCACCCGTGATGAGCGGCCAGTCCAGCGAAGCGAAGGTCGGAAGCGCAAAGCCGGTCGCAGTACCAGTCAGCCCTCCGACGAGCGTGAACACGCGCACCGGGCTCTGCCCGTACCCCATCGCATCTTCAATATGATGCTCCGGATACGAGGCGTAGGCAGCGAGG
>CAYVPD010000181.1:0-4001 GCA_964453545.1 uncultured Gemmatimonadaceae bacterium | reverse complement strand
GATGAGCTGCAGCCTGATCCTCTGCCAGGAGCGCCCGGAGGTGCGGCAGCGGATCCTCACGGAGGCGGAGCGGCTTCAGAATTACCGGGTTCAGGTCAAGCGCTTCCAGATGTCGCACGGCTTTCGCTGGGAGGCCCGCGATGATCTGACCTTCAACACGACGGTTGGTCTCGACAGCCGCACCAGCAACGAGCGAGCCATCGTTACCAATGAATTTCTCATTCATACGCGTGTTCAGCCTGCTGGGACCGACAACCGCGGTACCATCTCAAGCTACGACCGCAACTTTCTTGGCTTGACGATGGAAGCCACGGGCCAGCACCGCTTCGAGCGGGGCTCGTTTTCGATCGTGACCGCGGCCGGTGGCCAGCTCTTCCGCAACGAAGACGACCAGTCGGCGCGCGTCGCACAGAATGTGCGTGACGGTAGTGAAACGATTCGCGGTGCAGGCGTGACGCAGGCCGACGACTACTTTGCTGAGCTCGTCAACTACGGCGTCTACGTTCAGCAGAATTACGGATTTCTCGACCGTTACTTCATCGACGTAGGCCTGCGCGCCGACGGCAACTCGGCGTTTGGTGACAACGTGGGCTGGCAGTACTTCCCCAAAGTCGGCTTCTCGTACGATCTGTCGTCAGAGTCGTTCTTTGCTGACAACGTGCCGTCGTCGATCATCTCAGGCCTGCGACTGCGCGGCAACTTTGGTGTCGCAGGAAACTTCCCGCCGCCGTTTGCTAACGACCGCACCGTGTCGTTCGCTTCGTACCTCGGGCAGCAGACGGCCTCGTTCGGGCAGCCGGGCAATGCAGACCTCAAGCCCGAAAAGACTGAGACGCTGGAATTTGGTGCTGAGATCTCGGCCCTCTCCGGCCGCGTGACACTGCAGGCCAACTGGTATGATGCGACCACCAACGACGCCTTGTTCCTCGTGCCCTCCCCCCCGTCTTCGGGTGAAGGCACCCAGCTGCGTAACGTCGGCAAGATCTCCAACACCGGCATCGAGCTGCAGCTGGCCGCAGACATCATTCGCAGTGATGATCTCTCGGCCCGCCTCACGTTGGCCTACAACACCCTGAACAATGAAGTCGTCGACGCTGGCGGCTCACCCGTCTTCGGCATCAGCGGCTTCTCGTCGTCGACCGTCGAGACCGTCGTGCAAGAAGGTTGGACGCTCGGAGCGATCCGCGGCACGTCGTCAACGCTGAACGCTGATGGATCGATTGCCTCGACCGAGCTGCTCCAGTACCTCGGTAAGCCCCTGCCCGACGCATTTGGTTCGATGGGGCTCGAGGTAACGCTGCGCAACAACTTGCGCCTCTCGGCCGATGCTGACTGGCAGATGGGAGCGCAGATGCACTCATTCAACCGCCAGTTCCGTTACCTGTATGGCATCACTGACCCCAACCTGCCGGCGGCCCTACTCTCGGCAAATCCGGGGCCCATCCGCGGCAACTGGTTGAACCTCACGAACTTCTTCGTTGAAGACACCGATTACCTTCGGGTTCGCAACATTTCGGCGAGCTACAGCCTCTCGCCTGACCTCTTCGGCGGGTGGTCAAACGGTATCGACGTCACGGTGGCCCTTCAGAATCCGCTTGGCTGGTGGACCTCATCGTTTGATCCTGAATCCGATCACTCGGGTGCGGCCAGTCAGGGCGCGGCCACGGTCGGCGGATTCAACTACGCCAGCGATCCCACTCCTCGGGCGTTCCTTACGAGCGTCCGAATCAGGTTCTGAGGAGGCACAACCATGACTCTCTCTACACGGAAAGCCAACATGCGCAGCCTCAAACTGCTCGCAGCGACCGTACTCGCCGTGCTGCCCATGACGGCGTGCGAGTTGCTTGATCCGACGAAAGTCACCAACCCAACGGTGACGGAAGCGACCTTCCTCGAAACCCCCAACGCGGCCGCCTCGTGGACGCGGGGTGTCGAGCGCCAGCTCGCATCTACCACGATGCAGGTCATCATGGGGGCTGAGGTGGTCTCCGATAACCTGTTCAACAACCGCACGCTGTTCAGCAAGGTCTTCGATATTCCGCAGATTGACGCTGAAGACTTCGATGTGCGCAACATTCAGCGGGCCGTACACACCTTGCGCGCTCTGTCTGATGACGGGCTCAACGTGGTAATTCCGGGCGATGCCAACTCAACTCCGGCCATGACTGCCCAGATGCACTTCTATCGAGCCTATGCGCATCTGCTAGCCGGGGAGCTTTTCGTAGGACTTCCGGCCACATCAGGGGGATCGGTTGCGACTCCTTCGCAGCATCTGGAGCTCGCGATCGGTGACTTCCAAGCCGCTGCGTCGGGTGGCGATGCGACCATGACGGCCGCCGCCACGCTCGGCATCGCGCGTGCGAATTATGCCCTGGGCAACCGCGCTGCGGCGGTCACTGCCGCTCAGCAGTTGCTCGCGGCCAACCCGACCTTTGTGCGCTACGTGCAGTACGACAATGTCGACGGTCCGACCAATACGATGCAGTTTGCGATTTATGACTCGGGCCAAGATGAATTCCAGCCTCTTCCTCGCCTGGACTTTCTCTTTCCGAAGTACTTCAGCGAGACCGCTGGGCAGCAGAGCCAGGTAGCGATCCTCAAGGCAGAAGAGGCGCACCTCATCTTGGCTGAGGCGGCTCTGGCCGACGGCAACGTGGCGTCAGCCCGGACACACCTCACCAACCTCTTGGGGCTCATCGCGACGCGCCCAACCGCATCGATCGATGACCGCAACCAGATCCGTGGCCGCCGTGGTGGCACCTGGATCTACCCCAACGCCGCCAACATTCTCGTCAAGGCAAGCCCGTCGGCTGAGGCGCGTGCGGGGCTCGTGCTCTCACGCAATGACAGCCGCGTGACCATCCCGACCCTTTCGGGCACCTCGGTGACCGAGGCGATGCTTGGCGCCGCGGGCACGGTCGATGAAATGCTCTACCTGCTGTACCTCATGCGCCAGGAAGTTTTCGTTGTTGAGGGTCGCCGCATGACGGACCTCGGCATTCGCTTCCCGGTGGCACTCGATGAGGCGCTGACCAACGAGAACATCAGCACGACTGATCCGGCCCTGACGGCGCGCATGCCGTCGTTCATTCCGCAGAACTACCAGCTTGACGGCTTCGAGTACGACGATGGCGACCTGCTGGCGACGATTCTGCACGACATGAACGCCGTGTTGGTGCAGAACAAGGGCTCGGCCGACGTACTGCCGTTCCATTAACGAGACGACGCGTCGGCGTCTGAATCAAAGGCAAAAGGGGCTTCCGCTCGACTGAGCGGAAGCCCCTTTTCGGTTCTCAAGCTTCAGCACCCGATGACCAACCGGCGCAAAGCCGAATCAGCCTGACGGCACTGGCACCAACTCGTGACTCCACAGTTCGCGCCCTGCCACGCTATGAATGGCGGCCCGAAGCACGCGGGTCTGCGGGTCGAGATCGAGCACGCCGAAAAACTGCAGATCGTCGCTGGGCGGCCGATTGGGCGTTACGCCATCGCCCACTGAAGAAAAGCGCACCTCGGGTCCAAAGGTTGCATCGAGTGCATTGGGCCCGAACGTGCCCGCGTGCATGGGGCCTGCCACAAACTCCCAGAACGGGTCGAAGTCGACAAAAGCCGCCCGTTCAGGCGCATAGTGGTGGGCCGCAGCGTAGTGAACGTCGGCCGTGATCCAGACGCAGTTTGGGATCGCGTTTTGCTTGATGAATGAGAGCACACGGGCGAGCTCCAACTCACGCCCGGCGGGTTGGCCTCCGTCAGCGTTGGCCCACGCCTCGAAGGTGCGCTTCCCGTCAACCGGGTAATCGGGCACGACCAAGCCCAAAGGCATGTCGGTGGCGATGATCTTCCAGGTTGCCTGACTCCTCTTCAGCGCCTGCAGGAGCCACTGCGTCTGCTCCTCGCCCATCAGCGCACTCTCGGCCGAGAGCCTACCCTGAGTGTTGGGAGAGTTCGCACCGCGGTAGCTCCTCAGGTCCAGCATGAAGACCTCGGCGAGGTCACCATAG
>CAYVPD010000180.1:0-4019 GCA_964453545.1 uncultured Gemmatimonadaceae bacterium | reverse complement strand
CGTCACTGCCGTCGAGCGCCATGGTGTAGAGGTCGAGATCGCCGTCGCGCGTGCTGGTGAAGATCATGCGATCTCCAGCCGGCGAAATCGTCGCTTCGGCATCGTACCCGGGGGTGTCGGTCAGCTGGACGAGGTTGGATCCGTCTGCATTGGCCATGTAGAGGTCGTACGAATCGTAGACGGCCCACACGTAGCCTTGCGACATGTCGGGTGGCGCCGGGCACTCGGCTGCCGTCGCGTGGGTCGAGGCGTAAAGGATCTGATCTCCGTCGGGGTAGTAATACGAGCAGGTTGTGCGCCCGTCGCCGGTACTTGCCAGGTTCTGCTCCCCCGTGGCCAGATCCAGCGTGTAGATCTGATCGCAGCCGCCCGTCTCGGGCGTGCGCTGATAGATGAGGCGGGTGCCGTCGAACGAGAAGTAGGCCTCGGCATTTTCACCCTCGAAGGTCAGCTGGCGCACATTGCGCAGGCGCACCTCTTGAGGCTGATCGGCGAAGGGCTGCCCGGCCGAAACAACAAATGAGCCCGAGTCGACCGACTCGCTCTGGGGCGTCTCGGCGCCGCCACAAGCCACGAAAACCATGCCCGTCAACGCGAGAGCGCCGGCGCGGGAACGATTGGGGAGGGAACAGAAGAACATGCGGGTTTCCTTGATCATGGGTTCTGCAGTTTCGCCCATCATTTTCGCTGTCGCGGGGCTTTCAGGACAGACCTGCCCCGACGCCACCTTGTTCACCGAAGGCTTGGAAGGGCCGATCGCGCATGTGCGCTACTTGGCCGATGACGCTCTCGCGGGGCGAGATCCCGGCACTGACGGTGAGCGCTGTGCAGGCGAGTACATCGCGGCTCGATTCGCCGAAGCCGGATTGCAGCCCGCCGGTGACGCGGGCAGCTGGTTTCAGACGTTTGAGGTGCGCACAGGAAGCCGCTTGGCTGCGGGCAACGTCGCGGCCATCGGCGCCGAATCGACCGACGTGCTCGACGGCTGGGTGCCCTTCGGCTTTTCGGCCTCGGCCTCAGCGCAGGCCCCCCTGATCTGGGTGGGTGCGGGCGTCACCCTGCCCGAGGGCGACGACGCTGGAGCCACTGAGGTGCCGGCCGACCTCTCCGGCCGTATTGCCGTCGTCGAAGCGACGACGCCGGGGCATTCAGAGGCATCTCTCTACTCCGATCCCCACTTCAAGGCCTCCGTGCTGGCACGGCGCGGAGCCGCGGGCGTCATTGTGCTCCTCGCTGAGAGCGCAGCCCTCCCCGATCCCCAAATGGAGCGTCGGCCTGCGGTGGCCGTTCCGACGATCGCCGTCGCCGGTGAGTTGGCTGCACGTGTGCGTGAGGCCGCCCATCAAGGCACATCGGCCTCGCTCATTACCGCAGTGGAGCCGGCGTATGCGCAGGCACGAAACGTGGTCGCGCTGCTGCCGGGTACCGATGCCGCGCGGGCCGGCGAAGTCGTCATCGTCGGTGCTCATTACGATCACCTCGGCATGGGTGGTGACGGCTCGCTCGAGCCCGGCGTCACGGCGATTCACAACGGGGCTGACGACAACGCGAGCGGTACGGCCGGACTGATCGAGACCGCCCGGCGCCTGGCCATGGGCCCGGCCCCTGAGCGGCCGGTGCTGTTCGTCGCCTTTTCAGGTGAAGAAAAGGGGCTGCTGGGTTCAGCCTGGTTCACTGATCACCCGACCGTTGCGATCGATCGTGCGGTGGCCATGCTGAACATGGACATGATTGGCCGGCTGCGAGACAACACGCTGACGATCTTCGGCATGGCGACCGCACCCGAATGGGAGGGCCTGCTGACGGATCTGAACACCTCGCTTGCGATGGTTCCGGCCTCAGCCGCCACCGGCACCGACGCGGGGCTGCTCAACCTCGCGCTCATGCCCGACGGATATGGGCCCTCAGACCACTCGGAGTTTTATGCCGAGGGCATTCCGGTGCTGCATTTCTTCACCAACACCCACGGTGAGTACCATCGCCCGGCCGACGACTGGCAGACCCTCGATGGCGAGGGGCTCGAGCGGGTGACCCGCTTCGTCACCGCGACGGCTCGCCGGCTTGCCGGACCCCAGCAGGGTGCTGTATTGGGGAGCCTGACCCCGGTCGCAGCCCAGCCCCCGGCCCCCGGCGCTGAGGGAGAGAGCCGAGGCTACGGGCCGTATTTCGGCAGCATTCCCGACATGGCGGCCTCGGTCGAGTACGGAGTGCGACTCTCGGGCGTGCGCGAAGACAGCCCTGCGGCACGGGCAGGACTTCAGGCCGGTGACGTGCTCGTGCGCTTTGGTGACGTCGAGGTGACTGACCTGTACGCCTTCACCTATGCCCTGCGTGACGCCCGCCCAGGTGACCGGGTCGACGTCGTAATCGAACGCGAAGGTGTGCGCTACACCTTCAACGCGGTGCTGGGCGAACGCCGCTGAGGCTGTGAGCGCCGCTCAGGCTCTGAGCTGCCGGCCCGTTCAGGCCGGCAGCTCGGTTGCCTGAATGTTGATGCCGCGCTGGGCCAACTCATTGATGTAGGTCGTTGCCGGCATGGCCTCGTCGGGGGTGAGCACGCCCTTTTCGCTCACGCGCCCGTCGACCTGCATCAGTGATGTGATCGCCAGCGAGTAGCCAGTCGTGCGCATCATCGCTGTCACGTCGTGTTCCGCATCGTACCGGTCGATCAGGTCGAAGCGCACACCCGCAGGCACGCCGTCACGGGTACCCTCGACCTCGACACGCAGCGCAACGAGGTCGTGTCCCTGCGGATCTCTCAGGCGAGGTGACACTACCTTGATGAAGAAGTCGCGCGGCGACATGCGTGCACCGTTCAGGTCGACCGACTCGTTGGAGAGCAGCCCGAGTTCACGGATCGCCTCCATGATGTGCGCATGCCCCGGGTACCGCAGCGTCTTGTACTCCATATGACGAATGCGGCCCTGATATCGGTAGGGCATCGTCGAGATGCCGCCGGCGGTATGAAACGCCTCAAGCGTGCCGACCGGGTCGGGAAACTCCACGGGTTCGATCTCTGAAAGCGCCGTCTTCTGCACCAAGCGGCCCTCTTCAAGCACCACCGACAGGGTGGTGTAGTAGTCGAGCACGCCCTCCATCGAGTAGACGATCTGATAGTTCAGTGGAGGGCGCGGCTGCTGCGGCAACCCTCCGACCCGAATCTTGACGGAGTCGGTCTCGTCGAGCCCGTCGATGCCGGCCTGGGCCAAGATGTTGACCATGCCGGGCGCGAGTCCGCAGTCGGGAATCACGCTCAGCCCTGCGCTCCGGGCCCGCTCATGCAACGTCTTCTGCTGCTCGACGATCTCGGTGTTACCGCCGAGATCGCAGTAATGGCAGCCCGACTCGACCGCGAGCTCGGCCATCGCATGGTTGAAGAAGTAGGGCAGCCCACAGACCACGGCATCTACGTCACGCATGGCCTGGCGCACCGCGCCATGGTCGGTCGCGTCCAAACGAATGCGCCCCAATCGATCACCCGCAGACGGACGCAGGAACGGCCGAAGCGGGCCTTCATCATGATCCGCAATCACGACGCGATCGACACCCTCGTGACGCACCAGGTCAAAGGCCGCGGCCGAGCCCTGAGCGCCGCCCCCAAGAATCAGAAATTTCATCGAGTCTCCTCGTAATTCGTCATTCACTCACCCAGCAGGTCCAGCTGATCAAGCCCTCGATCGGCTGACGCTGCCGGGCTCTCTTCGGGCAAGGACTTGGCCGTTGCGGGCTCAGCCGGCGCATCTGGTATCTCTGCTCGGGCCTCGCGCGCCTCATCGACATCTTGATTGTCACACGGCCCTTCGGCGAGCCGGGTGACCTGCGCCACGCGATCTCCAGCCGCAGGCTTCACCAGCCGCTTGCCCTGCGCACGACGACCCTGCAGAGGTACGGCTCCGGCAGAGACACGATGGGTGACCCCGCCGGCCGTGATCAGCATCACTTCGTCACGCTCGACAACCTCGAGGGCCGCGACCACCGGCGCCACCCGACCCGTCGTCGGTGAAAATAGCGTGCCAAGC
>CAYVPD010000179.1:0-4053 GCA_964453545.1 uncultured Gemmatimonadaceae bacterium | reverse complement strand
GCCTCATGGCGGCGGACGACAAAGACAAGGCACTGAGCACAGCGCTCACCCAGATCGAGCGTTCCTACGGCAAGGGCGCCATCATGCGCATGGGCGCCGAGGGCGCCAAGGTCCAGATCGAGGCCATTCCGACCGGCGCTGTGAACCTCGATGCGGCCATCGGTATCGGTGGCGTACCGAGGGGGCGCATCAGCGAGATCTACGGGCCCGAGTCGTCGGGTAAGACGACGATCTGTCTGCACGTGATCGCCAATGCCCAGAAGCTGGGTGGCATCGCCGCGTTCATCGATGCGGAGCACGCGCTCGATGTCGGATACGCGCGTAAGCTGGGGGTCGACGTCGACAACCTTTTGGTGTCGCAGCCGGATACTGGCGAGCAGGGGTTGGAGATCGCTGAGGTGCTGATTCGTTCCAATGCCGTCGATGTGGTCGTCATCGACTCCGTCGCCGCGTTGGTGCCGCGTGCAGAAATCGAGGGCGAGATGGGTGATTCGCACGTTGGGTTGCAGGCTCGCCTCATGTCGCAGGCGCTTCGCAAGCTGACCGGTGCGGTCAACCGCTCGAACACGGCGGTCATCTTCACCAACCAGATCCGTGAGAAAGTCGGTGTGATGTTCGGCAGCCCCGAAACAACGTCGGGTGGGCGTGCGCTGAAGTTCTATGCCTCGCTGCGAATGGATATTCGCCGCATCGGCGCTCTCAAAGACGGTCAAGACGTTGTCGGCAACCGCACCCGAGTGAAGGTCGTCAAGAACAAGACTGCGCCGCCGTTCCGGCAGGCCGAATTCGACATCATGTACAACGAGGGCATCAGCCACTCTAGCCTGCTGATCGACGTCGGGTCCGAACTCGACATCGTTGAGAAATCGGGTGCGTGGTATTCGTATGGCGATCTTCGTCTGGGGCAGGGCAAGGAGAATGCACGTCTCTTCTTGCTCGAGAACCGCGATGTCATGGATGAGATCGACCAGAGGGTTCGCGCCGCGCTGGAGATCCCTGGTGCCATGCCGAGCTCGGGCGAGGGAGACGACGATTCGGGTGACGACTGACTTCGTGCGCGTCCATTGAGGGATTTCGCCACCTTCGGTTAACTTCGGGGTTTGACTTCGGGAGTTCGTTTCTCTCGTTCCCAGCCCCTTTTGATCCCCGATGAGAGCGGCATGAAGGCAGCCGAAATCCGCCAGCGATTCCTTCAGTTCTTTGAAGAACGTGGTCACGCAGTGCGCCCAAGTTCTTCGCTGGTTCCGAGTGATGATCCGACGTTGCTCTTCACCAATGCCGGCATGGTGCAGTTCAAGTCGGTGTTTCTCGGCGACGAGGTGACTGACTTTCGTCGAGCGGTGACCTCGCAGAAGTGTGCGCGCGCGGGGGGAAAGCACAATGACCTCGAAGAGGTGGGCAAGACGGCCCGCCACCACACCTTCTTCGAGATGCTAGGCAACTTCTCGTTTGGCGACTACTTCAAGCGAGACGCGGTACAGTTTGCGTGGAGCTTTCTGGTCGACGAGCTCGGGATCGACGCCGATCGGCTGTGGGTCACGGTGCACTACAGCGATGACGAAGCCGAGGCGCTGTGGCGTGACGAGGTCGGGGTGCCGGCCTCGCGCATCTTCCGGCTGGGCGACAAAGACAATTTTTGGCAGATGGCCGACACTGGGCCCTGCGGGCCGTGCTCCGAGTTGCACTACGATCTGCGCTCCGAGGCGGAGCGTGCCACCGAGATCGACGCTGAGACCTTCGAGCGGCTCGCTGACGAGGGGCGCGTCGTCGAGCTTTGGAACCTCGTGTTCATGCAGTATGACCGCGATGAACAAGGGGAACTGAATCCGCTTCCTGCGCCGTCGATTGACACGGGGGCAGGCTTGGAGAGGCTCGCGGCCGTGCTGCAGGGGGTCGACTCCAACTTCCACACCGATCTGTTTCAGCCCCTGTTGTCGCGGGTGGCTGAGATCGTGGGCCGCGGCTACGACGCAGGGACGGACGCGGGGGTCAGTTATCGGGTGCTGGCCGATCACGCACGGGCGGTTGCCTTCCTGCTCGCCGATGGCGTGTTCCCCTCCAACGAGGGCCGAGGCTATGTACTGCGGCGTATTTTGCGGCGCGCGGTGAGACACGCATGGCTGCTCGGTCGACGTGAGCCGACGCTGGTTCATGTGGTCGAGGCGGTAATCGATGCCATGCGTGGGGTTTTCCCCGAACTCCAGCGGCGACGTGAGCATCTGCTTACGACGACGCGGGGTGAAGAGGAGCGCTTTCTCACCACGATCGAGGGCGGACTGTCCCGGTTCGACGAGATCGCTCCGCCCCAGACGACGGGTACGATCTCAGGCGAAGACGCCTTCCGATTGTATGACACCTTCGGGTTTCCGCTCGACCTCACCCAGCTCATGGCTGAGGAGCGCGGCTGGCAGGTGGATCAGCCCGGATTTGAAGTGGCGCTGGAGGCCCAGCGGGCACGCAGTCGCGCAGATCGTGCCTCAGGCATGAAGGCACGCGAGGGTGAGGCCACGCTTGAGGGTTGGACGCGAGTGTCTGAGGATTCCCAGGAGTTCACGGGGTATCACGAGACTGCGAGCGAAGGTCAGGTGTTGGCGTGGCGCATCGAGGGTGAGCGCGCTGGGCTCGTGCTCGCCCGCAATCCGTTTTATGTCGAGTCGGGTGGCCAGGTCTCCGACGTGGGGCGGGTGGTCGGCGAGGGCTTTGCACTGGCCGTCGATGAGGTGTTCAAGGTCGAAGATGTGACCGCGGTATTCGGTACGCTCGAGGGTGTGCTCGCGGGGGATCCCGGTGAGGTGCGTGCGTGGGTGGCGGCTCCGGTTCGTCACGATACCGAGCGCAACCATACGGCGACGCACTTGCTGCACGCCGCGCTGCGAGCTGTGCTCGGGGAGCATGTGGTGCAGCGCGGGTCGCGGGTGGCTCCCGAGCGCTTGCGCTTCGACTTTGCCCACGGCGCTCCGATGACGGCTGAAGAGCGGCTGCGTGTTGAAGAGATCGTCAATCAGGGCGTCTGGACCGACCACTCGGTGGTGATCCGGCAGATGGCCTATGATGACGCTGTGGCGCAGGGGGCGATGGCGCTGTTTGGCGAGAAGTACGGCGATGTGGTGCGGGTCGTCGACATTCCTGGGGTCTCGACCGAATTGTGTGGTGGCACCCATGTGCGCCATACCGCTGAGGTGGCCCTCTTCAAGATTATTTCCGAGAGCGGCGTCGCCGCGGGCGTACGCCGCATCGAGGCGGTCACCGGGCCCGCAGCGTTTGCGTGGCTGGCAGAGCGGGAGGCACGCCTTGAAGAGGTGGCACGCCGCCTGAAGACGCAGCCCGACAACCTTGAGCGCAGGGCCGAACAGTTGCTCGAAGAGCAGGCTCGCCTGGAGGCACTTGTCGACGAGCTTCGCCAAGGAGGCGGGGTCACCGAGACCGTACTCTCCGAGGCCAGCGTTGCGCTCCCCGATGGCACCGAGGTGCGATTCCGGGCGGTACGCATTCCGGCGCGTGACGCCGACGACGCACGCGCGTGGGGAGACGCGTTTCTGGCTCAGGGCAGCGGCGTCGCCGTACTTGCGGCCGATCTGCCCGAAGCTCGCCATTCTCTCTTCACCTTCGTCAGCGATGACCTCATCGCGCGAGGCATCCGTGCCGATGCGGTCGTGCGTGAGGTCGCTGAGCGGGTCGGCGGCAAGGGTGGCGGACGCCCGCATCTGGCTCAGGCCGGGGTGGCATCTCCCGAGGGCCTGGATGATGCGTTGCGCCACGGCGAGCAGGTGGTTCGACGCATTGCTGGGGGTGCATCATGACAGATTCAGCAGACCTGGCGCTTCGCGAGTGGATCGCCAGCCGTCAGCCGCCCGTGCCTGAGGCCTTCTCGGACTACATGCGGCCGGCCCAGCCCGACGCGACCGCAGGGGTTGATGCTCTGGTGGCTGAGGCCCGCAGGGCTTTGGATTTCGCACTGCAGGGCGGTGCGCGTGAACGGCGGGGTGCCTTTGACTTGCTGGCGGCTGACGGTTTTGCGACTTGGGCCTGTGAGGCCGCGCTGGAGCAGCCGCA
>CAYVPD010000178.1:0-4069 GCA_964453545.1 uncultured Gemmatimonadaceae bacterium | reverse complement strand
AAGCTACGATCAACGGCGTGACGAGCTCGACTACGAGATCGATGGCATTGTGATCAAGCTCGACGGACTCGATGACCGCGCAGATCTGGGCATGACGTCGCATCATCCCCGCTGGGCCATGGCCTTGAAGTTCGAGCCGCGGCAGGAAATCACGCGAATTGAACGCATCGCAATCTCGGTCGGGCGCACCGGCATTTTGACTCCGGTGGCGCTGCTTCGCCCGGTTGAGGTGGGTGGCGTCACGATTTCACGTGCCTCACTACACAACCGCGAAGAGGTAGCCCGCAAAGACGTTCGCGAGGGGGATCGCGTGCGGATTCAGCGAGCGGGCGACGTGATTCCGCAGGTTGTCGAGCGCATCGAAGAGCCCGACGGCGAGTCGCACCGGGTACGCTCCGATCCGTTCGCGATGCCGGACCACTGCCCGGCTTGCGGTGCATCGGTCATTGAAGACGGCCCACGAACGGTGTGTCCGAACCGTTTTTCGTGTCCAGCTCAGCTGAAAGGCCGGATCGTGCATTTCGGCGCCCGCAATGCGCTCGATATTGAGGGTTTGGGTGAGGAGACCGCTGACCTGCTTGTGGACCGTGCGTTGGTCAGCGAGTTGAGTGACCTTTTCGATCTGAGGCCCGAAGATCTGGTCCATTTGCCCGGATTTGCCGAAAAGTCTGCCGCAAAACTTGTCGATGGCATTCAGGCGAGAAAGGTCACGGAGTTGCCCAGATTCTTGCTGGGGCTCGGCATTCCTGAGGTGGGTGCAGCGGTGGCGCGGGATCTGGCACATCACTTCGGGACGTTCGATGCCATTCGAGGTGCCTCGCGAGAAGACCTCGAGGCCGTTGAGGGCATCGGGCCAAAGATGAGCGAGGCGATCCACGGCTTTCTCGCGCAGGAGAGCAACGCCCAAGCGATTGACCACATTCTGGCTCAGGGCATCGAGCTTGCAACGCTCGACACCCCCGACGAAACGCCGCTTGCTGGACTGAAGTTTGTCTTCACCGGGGGTATGCAGGAGCTCACCCGAGGCACGGCCAAAAAGCTTGTCGAGCAGGCGGGCGCTCGAGCGGTTTCGTCGGTAAGCCGCGAGACGGATTACGTCGTCGCAGGCGATGATCCAGGCGCGAAGTACGATCGTGCCGTCGAGCTCGGGGTCACGATCCTTGATGAACAAGCCTTCATCGCCCTGCTGCGCGACGCGGGTATCGAGGCACCCTGATGGAAAATCTCGACATTGCCCGCACCCTTGATGAAACCGCCGATCTGCTGGAGATCCAAGGGGCCAATCCGTTCCGCATTCGCGCCTACCGTAATGCGGTACGCACGATCGAGGGGCTCACGCAGTCCCTGCAGTCGATGGTCGAAGACGACGACCTCACAGAACTTCCAGGGATCGGCAAGGAACTCGACCAGCACGTCAGAGAGCTGCTTCAGACGGGCCAACTGTCGACACTTAATGAGGTGGCGCGGGAGATTCCTCGCACCCTGGTTGAGCTGACGAGGCTTGATGGCGTAGGCCCCAAGAAGGCGCGCAAGCTCTTTGACGAGTTGGGGGTCGAGTCTGTCGAGGGACTTGAGGCCTTACTTGATGCTGGACAGGTCGAGACCTTGTCCGGGTTTGGTGCCAAGAGCGCAGCAAAGATCAAGCGCTCGATCGAAGACCACCGCAAGCATACGGGGCGCACGCTTCGCGCCGAGGCCGAGCCCTATATCGACTCCCTCATCGCACACCTAAGCAAGGCCCCGGGTGTCGGCACCATTGAGGTCGCGGGCAGCTACCGGCGCCGCAAAGAGACGATCGGCGATGTCGACCTGTTGGCAACATGCGACGGAGACAGCCAGGCGGTTGTTGACCATTTCTGCGCCTTCGACGGTGCCGTTCGGGTCGAGGCGGCAGGCTCAACCAAAGGCAACATCATTTTGCGTTCGGGGCTGTCGGTCGACTTGAGAGTGATTCCGGCCGAGGCTTTTGGCGCAGCCCTGCTGTACTTCACAGGGTCCAAAGAGCACAACGTTGCACTGCGAACGATGGCCGTGAAACGAGGATTTCGCGTCAACGAGTGGGGTGTTTTTCGGACCGCGCCAAACCAGAATGAAGATTCGGTTTATGCCGAAGACTTCGACAGAGACACTGCAGAGCGGGTCGCTGGCGAGACGGAGGCCGACTGTTATGCCGCGCTCGGCCTGCCCTGGATCGCTCCGGAACTGCGCGAGGATCGAGGGGAGATGGCCGCAGCGCAGCAGGGCAGACTGCCTGAGCTGATTGAGCGCGATGCAATTTTGGGTGATCTGCACATGCACTCGACTTGGTCTGATGGCACGGCCAGCATCGAAGAGATGGCGCGGGCCTGCATGGATCGAGGCCTGACGTACATGGCGATTACCGATCACAGCCGCTCGCTGACCATGGTCAACGGACTCTCACCCGAGCGAGTGCGTGAGCAGTGGCTCGAAGTCGCGCAGGCGCAGTCGGCTGTCGGCTCGGGCTTTACGATCTTGCGGGGGCAAGAGGTCGACATTCTCAAAGACGGCTCGCTCGATCAGCCTGATGACGTGCTGGCCGAGCTCGACGTCGTGGTCGGCTCGGTGCATTCCTTCATGGACCAAGACCGAGACACTATGACCGCACGTGTGCTCTGTGCGGTGCACAGCGGGTTTGTCGATATTCTGGGCCATCCCACCGGCCGG
Organism: uncultured Gemmatimonadaceae bacterium; assembly: GCA_964453545.1. GTDB lineage: Bacteria > Gemmatimonadota > Gemmatimonadetes > Longimicrobiales > Gaopeijiaceae > Gaopeijia. Next base: position 1,384 of record CAYVPD010000178.1, on the reverse strand, counting down.
CTGCTCGGCCGCCGTGAACCCTATGCGATCGATATGGAGGCGGTGTTGCAGGCATGTCTCGAGCATGATGTGGCGGTCGAGGTCAACGCCCACCCGCGACGTCTCGATTTGAACGATCGACATGTCGCCCGCGCCCGCGAGCTTGGCGTCAAGATTGCGATCAACACTGACGCCCACGAGACGCGTGGTCTCGATGTGCTGCGTTTCGGTCTCGATCAGGCCCGTCGCGGATGGATCGAGGCCAAGCACGTCATCAACTGCCTTGAGATCGCAGAGCTTCGCACGTGGTTGCTCGCTCGTCGGCCGGCGGCAGGCGCATGAGCCCACTCCTAACCAATCTGCTGTTGCTCGCGCTTGGCGTCGGGGCGCTCTACTTCGGCGCAGAATGGCTCGTGCGAGGCGCCTCAAGGCTCGCCAGCGCGCTCGGGGTATCACCGATTGTCGTTGGCCTGACCGTGGTCTCGCTGGGCACATCGGCGCCAGAGCTCGTCGTTTCTCTGTTGGCTGCGCTCGACGGCAACCCCGATCTCGCAATGGGTAATGTGCTCGGCTCGAATTTGGCGAACATCGGGCTGATCCTCGGCCTGACTGCTCTGATCAACCCGCTTGAGGTGGCTGGGCGCGTGGTTGTTCGCGAGATCCCCATCATGCTGTTCGTAACCCTTCTTCTGTTTCCGCTGGCGTGGGACGGCACGCTCGACCGAGCTGATGGGGCCATTCTCTCGATCTTGCTTGTGCTCTATCTGCTGTTCATCAACAAGGCGGCCGGCACTGAGGTGCCTGAGGTACGCAACGACTTCGCTGAATTGGCCCACGAAGCAGCGCGCCCGGATCGCCGCCGCTGGCTGGTCGATATGGCGCTGATCACCGCGGGTATTTCCGGACTGGTTCTGGGGGGCACTGCGATTGTTCAGGCCGCCGAGTACCTCGCCCGGGCGGCCGGCATTCCCGACATGGTCGTCGGGCTGACAGTGGTGGCGCTCGGCACCTCGTTACCTGAGCTTGCCACCTCTGTGGTAGCGGCGCTGCGCAGAGAGGCCGACATTGCGGTTGGCAACATTATCGGCTCGAACATCTTCAATATTGGCGCCATTCTTGGCATCACTTCTCTGGTGCAACCGATTCGAGTCGCCGATGGAGTGCTGGGCAAAGAGCTGTTGGCCGTGCTTCTGCTCTCGCTCGCGGTTTGGCCGATTTCGGGAATGGCCCATCGCATTCGCCGCCTGGAAGGCGGACTGTTGTTGGCTGCCTACATGGGGCTGGGCCTCTGGTTGTTCCAGTTTTGAGCAGACAAGCCACAGCATACTTCTCACGACTTCAAAGCTGACACCTCATGCTCTCACTTGATCTCTCCGGCAAACGCGCCTTCGTGGCGGGTGTGGCT
>CAYVPD010000177.1:0-4129 GCA_964453545.1 uncultured Gemmatimonadaceae bacterium | reverse complement strand
GTGATCCTCTTTGACGAGATCGAAAAGGCCCACCCCGAGGTCTTCAACGTCTTTCTGCAGATTCTCGATGACGGGCGCCTCACCGACAGCCAAGGCCGCACGGTCGACTTTCGCAACACGGTGGTCATCATGACGTCGAACATCGGCAGCCAGCTGATTCTCGAGGCGGCGAGTGCCGGGCGTAGCGAAGAGGTCGAGGCCACGGTGCGCCAGGAGATGCAGCGCCATTTCCGGCCTGAATTCCTGAACCGGGTCGACGACGTCATCGTCTTCCACCCCCTCGATCGTGATCAGCTCACGCGCATTGTTGATCTGCAGCTCGAGCGTGTCGCAGCTCTGGCGGCCGAGCTGGGCGTCACGTTGGAGGTCAGTGAGGCGGCCAAGCGCAAGCTCGCCGAAGAGGGATGGGATCCAGCCTTTGGCGCCCGCCCCCTGAAACGGGTGATCCAGCGGCGGGTGCAGGACCCGCTGGCGCTGCGCTTGCTGGAAGAAGATGTCGCAGAGGGCGCCCGAGTGCGGGTCGACGTCGCCGCAGGCGAAGGCGGCGGATTGCGCTTCGATATCCAGGAGTGAGCGTGCTGTCCCTGCGAGCGGCCGGCCGGCTTGGGCGGCGGTGCGGGGGGCGCAGCTGGCGCCTTGTCGCAGGGCTGGGCTTGGCGGCTGGCGGCGTTTCACTGGCGGTGACGGGTTGTGCGTCGAGTGCGATGCAGCCCACCGAGGTCGCCGCGGTCGTGCCGGTGCTGGCTACAGCCGCGGCGGAGCCTCCCAGGGGTGGCGCGACCCCCGACGACGCCGTCCAGAAGTTTCTTGCGGCGCTGCGTGCCGTAGATCAAGACGCCATGCTGGCGCTGTTCGGGACCGCGGCGGGTCCGGTCGACCCCAGTGAGCCTGCAGGCGAGTGGCGGGAGCGCGTCGCCCTCATGGCCCAGCTGCTTCAGCACGACGCCTATGAGCCCCGACCTCGGACCATGATTGCCGGCTCCGCGGGCGCGGCGTGGCGGGTAGGGGTGGATCTACGGGCCGGTCGTCGTCATCATGACGACGTAGGCTTTCCTCTGGTACGGGCTGGAGAGGGTCAATGGCTCATTGAGCGGGTCGAGCTCGAGCGCCTCATGCGTGCTCCTGAACCAGTTCGATGAGCACGTGCCCGGTGCTGGCGGGGTGCAGAAACGCGACCTGGTGACCGAAGGCTCCGGGGCGCGCGTGCGCGTCGACCAGGCGGTAGCCCTGTGACGCGAGCCGTGCGAGGTCGCCCTCGATGTCAGAGGTCTGGTAGGCGAGGTGGTGGAGTCCTGGGCCATGGCGCTCCAGAAAGCGCCCGACCGTGGTGTCGGGCGAGAGGGGCTCGAGCAGTTCGAGTTGGCCGACGAAGACGACGCGTACCCCTTGTGACGCCAGTTCTTCTGTGGGTGAAGGCGTGGCGCCGGTGATTGCGGTATAGAGGGGAATGGCCTGCTCAAGCGAGGCCACCGCAACCGCGCAGTGGTGGAAGGGTAGTTCGATCATGGCAGTGCAGGCGGTACGTTTGCAGTTCTTAGGTTGGGCAGGACGAGGCGGCGAAGCTCGGCCGCACAAGCGCAAATTTCCAGAGGAGATTCAGCAAGATGGCAGATAGCAAGCACGTCGTCACGGTAACCGACGCCAACTTTGCCGACGAGGTCGCGGCTTCGAGCGACCTGGTCATGGTGGATTTCTGGGCTGCTTGGTGTGGGCCGTGCCGACTGATCGCGCCTACGGTCGAGCAGCTGGCCGAGGAGTATGCCGGCAAGGGGCTCAAGGTCGGCAAGCTCGACGTGGACCAGAACCCGCAGCTCGCGGGGAACTTCGGGGTGCGCTCGATCCCGACGATTCTCTTCTTCCGCGACGGCAAGGTCGTCGACCAGCTCATCGGCGCGCTGCCCAAGGCGCACTTTGCAGAGAAGATCGACGCCCTGCTGGCCGGCTGAGGTCGGCGTCGCCAGACGTCGGAACGGTTGGGCCATCTGCCCCGGCTGCCTGCGGCGGTCGGGGCAGATGCGTTTTGTCGCATAAAGCCGCCCTGATCCCTGTTCCCGGTGCATCAGACCCCCTAACCTTGAAGCATGGCCACGCTCTACATCGTCGCAACTCCGATTGGCAATCTCGAAGACCTCACCCTGCGCGCCCGGCGTGTGCTCGGAGAGGTTGATCGTGTGCTCGCCGAAGACACCCGCCGCACGGGGCTGCTGCTTCAGCACATCGGGGTGCGCCGGCCGCTTGTTTCGCTACACGCACACAACGAAGCGGAGCGGGTAGGGCGGGTGTTGGAATGGCTCAACGCGGGTGAGACGCTGGCCTTGGCCTCTGATGCCGGTACCCCGCTCGTGTCAGATCCGGGTGCGCGCTTGGTGAGTGCCGTGGTCGAGGCTGGGCATACCGTCGTACCGATTCCGGGGCCGTCAGCGGTGCTGGCCGCACTCGTGGGGGCCGGCCTGCCCAGTGAACGCTTCTCCTTTCTCGGCTTTGTGCCGCGCAAGGGCGCCGCGCGCAGGGACACGCTCCACAGAATCGCCAGCAGCCCTGATACCACGCTCGTGTTTGAGTCGCCCGAGCGCATCTCCGTGTTGCTCGACGACTTGGTCGAGCTGTGCGGCGCTGACCGGGAGGCCTGCGTGGCCCGCGAGTTGACGAAATTGCACGAGACGTTCCATCGCGGTAGCCTCGCTTCGCTCCGTGACGAGTTCGCGGGCGCGACGGTGCGGGGAGAGATCTGCCTCGTGGTTGCACCCGCACCCGCTGCTGACGCGGGGGTGGAGTATGGCGAGGCACGCGATGCAGCCACCACGCTCGCTACGGCCCTGCTTGAGGCGGGGGAATCGCCCAGTCGAGTCGCCCGGGAGTTGGCACGACAGACCCCGTTGGGGCGCAACGAGGCCTATGCGTTGGTGCAAGCCTTGGGCGACGAGGCCGGCGCATGAGCAGGCTCAAGCAGTTTCGGGGCCACTGGTGGCGCGCAGCCCTCGCGATTTTCGCGTTGGTGGCGCCCGTCGCCGCGGCACTCTCGCCTGGGTCGCCTCTTCCCGCGTCGTCGGTGAGCACAGAGGCCTCAGACTCGATCACGGTGGCCCGGCTGCGCTACGAGGGCGGGGGCGACTGGTATGCGAACCCGTCGTCCCTCCCGAATCTTCTGCGCGAAATCCGCACGCGCACCGGCATTGCGGTGGCCGGGCGCGAAGTCGCCGTCTCTCTCACCGACCCTTCGCTACCCGATTACCCTTGGCTGTACATGACCGGGCACGGCACGGTGCGGCTGTCGCCACGGGAGCGGGTCGCGCTGAGAGAGTATCTGCTCGGCGGCGGCTTTCTTCACGCCGATGACAACTACGGGCTTGATGAATCGCTGAGGCGAGAGCTTGCCGCGGTCTTTCCGGAGCGCCCGTTGGTCGAGATTCCGGCGAGCCATCCCGTGTTTCATCAGCTGTACGATTTCCCCGAGGGCCTCCCGAAGATTCACGAGCACGACGGCAAGCCCCCGCAGGCACTCGGCATCTTTGATGAGGGCCGACTGCTGGTCTTCTACTCTTACGAGTCAGACCTCGGGGATGGCTGGGAAGACGCCGATGTGCATCAAGACCCGGCACAAACCCGAGAGGCCGCGCTGCAGATGGGCGTGAACCTCTTTCTGTACGCGCTAGGTGGTGCGGGCGGGGGACAACCGTGAGTCGGACCCCGCCTGCATCGGTTGAGGGCTGGATCGCGGCTGTACGGCAGCATCTGGCGACAAGGCTCGCGCGCGTGGCCGTCGTTTGGTTCGCGGCCAGCGTAGCCTTGGTCCTGATCATCGCGTGGACCGGTGCAGGCGCTCGCGGTTGGAGCCGGGCTTCGGCGCTTCCCTTGCTGCTCGATGTCGTGGGGCTGGCTGCCGTGGTGGTCGGGGGCGTGGTGCTGCACCGGTGGCGCAAGCGCTGGCTCAGCGGCGAGGCGATCGGGCGGGAGTTGGAGCGTCAGGCGGGTCTGGCCGACGGTCTTGTGCGCAGTGCCCTCGAGCTCTCGGCCGGATCACCAGCACTCATCGAGCAGGCACGCGCCGGGGTGCTGACCTCGCTCGTGCAGGGAGTTCGTGATGACGGCCTTGGGGCACCTGGCCACATGCTCGCGATATGGATGAAGC
>CAYVPD010000176.1:0-4143 GCA_964453545.1 uncultured Gemmatimonadaceae bacterium | reverse complement strand
TGCTGGCCATCGCTGTGGTGTCGGGGCTGTATCTCGCGATCATCGTGCCTGAGGGCCCCGCAAGCCGCGTTGCCCTGTTCGTGGCCGGTGGGGGCATTCTGGTGGTGGTCGCAGTGCTCGGCTTGGCGCGTCGCCGCATGCTCGCGGTCACCAATGAGCCTGGCGCTTCAGAGCCCGGCGTCTCAGAGTCCGGCGTCTCCAAGCCCAGTGCTTCAGAGTCCGCACCCCGGTTTGTGGCGAGTCTCAGCCACGCGTTGCTGCAACGCCCGGCCCTCGAGACGCAGCTCGCGGTGTCGGCGCTGATCGTCGCAACCTATCTCGCCACGGGCTGGGTTGCCGGCTCAGCGCTTGCTCTTGGACTGCCCGCCCTTCAGCTGCTGGCTCTGACCGCGGTGATGCTCGTCGCCATGCTGGTGCCGGTCACGGTCGCAGGCTGGGGACTGCGCGAAGCGCTGGCGGCCGCCGTCTGGGGTGCGGTCGGGCGCTCGGCGGTCGAGGGGGTCGCGCTCTCGGTGACCTACGGCGTCTTCGTGCTCGTGGGCAGCCTGCCGGGAGCGTTGGTGCTGCTCGGGCGGCGCCATGCCGAGAGGTCGAAGTCAAACACGACGTCGTCACCGAGCACCACATGACGTACGGGGGGACGCTGCGCCTCATCCAGCCGATCGATCACAGGCAGGGTCAGACCGGGGCGCCCTGAGCCGATCAGCAGGGGCGCTACCGAGATGTGGAGCCGGTCCAAAGCGCCGGCTTCCACGAAGCCTGACACCGTCAGCCCCCCGCCCTCGATAAGCAGGCGGCCAAGCCCTCGGGCACGTAGCACGTCGATCACTGCATGCGGGTCAAAGCTGCCCTCCGCACTCCGAGGCAGCGTCACGGTCTCGACGTGCGCACCGAACCCGGGCTGCGATTCTGAACTCCGCCCGGCATCCTCAGCGACGATGTGCAGGGTCGCGGCCGCCCCGTCAGTAAAAACGTGGTGATCAGGTCCCAGCCGCGCCGAGGGATCCAGCACCACGCGCACCGGATTGTCTCCATTCACGCGCCGCACCGTGAGCCGCGGATTGTCAGCAGCAACCGTCCCGGCACCCACCACGACGGCATCGGCCGCGGCACGTAACGCATGCAGCCGCACGAGATCGGCCGGCCCGTTGATGTAGTGTGAATGCCCTGACTGTGTGGCGATGCGCCCATCGACCGATTGGCCGAGCTGCCCAACCACCCAGCTCTCAACGCCGTCGAGCGGGGCGAGCAACTGCGCCAGCCCGGGTTCGAAGGCCGACAGCTGCTCCATTGGAAAGCGATGCGCATCGACGATGATGTCGGCGAGCACGGCGCCGTAGTGCTCGACCAACGCCCGCCCGAGTTCGGCTGAAGCCTGCGTCGCGTCACCCGTCACGCCTTGGGCGTTGAGATCGCCGGCGAGCCAGGCAAATGAGGCTGCGCCCTCGGCTCGCAGGTGGGTGAGCTGCCCTTCGAGCTGCTCGTCGAGCGAGGCAAACCGTGCGATGTGCTCGTGCCGCACTCGATCGGGGTACAGATGCAGCATCATGGCGGTTTCGATCGCCCCACCATGCAGCCCCTGGGTCCACTCCTTCTCGGGCAAGGCCGTTACCCGAGGGTCACTCGGCCGCGGAAAGCGAAACCAATGCGCCTTGACCACGAGCATGCCGAAATCGGCGCGCAGTCGAAGCGCTACTTGATCGATTAGCGCCTTGTTACCGCCGTGGCTGTTGTGCAGCACCAGACGCCGTAGTCCCGCACGCGCCAGCGCAGCGCCAGTGGCATAGATGGCCTCAGACAGCGCCGCGGCGCCCCGATCGAGAGTGCCCGCATGGCCTGTGTGCTCCGGGCTGGCTCCGAGGGCCTCGCCAGGCAGAACAAGCACCGGCACCGGCACGGATACTGGCGCAGAGGCGGCGCTACCGAGCTGACGCAGAGCCACATTCAGCAGCCCCTGGCCGATATCGACATCGGTCGACAGCGGCAGATGCGGGCCGTGCTGCTCGATGGCGCCGAGCGGGAGCACCGCCACAGCGTCGGCAGCGACCCAGCGGCTCAGCTCGGGGGCCGTTAGATCGCTCCACTGGGCCACACCCGGCAGCGCGTTTGTGCTCATTGCGAGTCCTCGTGGTTGCTCACAAGCCGTGCATAGAGATCGCCCGATGACGCACTACCCGCGCCAGCCACAAACCAGTCGGCGATCTGTTTCGGCGTCTGCCATTCGGCAAACGCAAAGCGGCGCCCCTCGCCCCGCACCACATTGTACTCATAGTCGCCAAGCTGCCCCAGCCTCAAAACGCAGGCCCGTGCCACGTCGAGGGTCCCGGCCACGAATTCGACCGACAAGCCCTCCAGCGCGGTGCTCAGCCCCGAAAGCACCTCAGCCTCATGGCCCTCGACATCGATCTTGCAGAAACGGGGAATGCCATGCGTGGCAATCAGGGCATCGAGCGTTGTGACCTCGACCTCGATGGTCTGGTCCCAGTGCACGCCTTCGAACGTCGGATTGCTGCGCGTGATACGTCGAGTCCAGTCCACCGCCAGGGTCGATACCGTGGGGTTAGCCGCGCTCACGGCCAAATGAGCGACTCCCGCTTCGGCGCCCGCCGCCACGGGCAGTAGCGTCACGCCGGCCCGCCCTTCTTCGAAACGGCGCAACCAGCGCAGCACATGCGGCTGCGGCTCCAGCGCGATCACGCGAGCCCCCAACGACGCAAAGGCACGGGTGCGGTCACCTACATGGGCGCCGATGTCAAAGACGAGATCGCCGGCACCGACAAACGGGGCATACATCTGCCGCAAAGCGGCTTGCCGCCCTGGCCTGCGATAAACGATCAGCGAGCGCAGAAGCCCCAAGGTTTCACGCATCGCCATCAGGCTCCTCATCACTGTGGCCACGACCCCCGAACGTCTCGACGAACCACCCCCGGAATTCGCTCATGCGACGCACGTCAGCGGGGTCAGCCACCGTCTCGCCGTCAGGCGGGAGCACGCCTCGTGCAAACCCCCAGCGCTCAAAGGGCACCAGGAGCATGGAATCGGTCGCCATGACGTGAATTGGCACCGTTCGAGGGGCGTCGTCGCCGGTGATCAGAGGCGCGGGCTGGTGGTCTCCCAGTGCGATTACGACGACCCCATCGTCGACGAACGTCGAGGCCCAGGAACTCAGCGTTTCGAGGGCATAACCGACAGATCGCGCATAGTGCTCACGCACGCGGTCGGAGTCGCGCCATAGATCTTCGGGTCGCTCGCCGGCATCGCGCCAGCGCTCAAAAACGCGCCCGTCGCCGATCGTGCCCCAGTCATCGATGACCTCGAGAATGGGCGTCCACGGTGCGTGACTGCTGATGAGTCCGAGCTCGGCGAAGACGGGTTGCCCATCGTCGCGATGCCGGATCGTCTGCTCGAGGTACGACCACGTGAACTGATCGGGCATCGTCACCCAGTTGAGGGGAGGCCCCGCATAGTCGATGCGCGCATGATCGCGGATCTCGTCGTAGCCGAAGCGCACGCCCTCGGGCCAAGCGAGCGTAATGGCCGGCATCAAGGCGGCCGTGTGATAGCCGGCCGCACGAAAGTCATCGACCAGCGTGGTACGATCACTCGCCAGCATGAGGTCGTAGCGCAGCTGGTTGTCGAGCCAGAGCCCGCTCAGCACTGAGCCGTGCCCGAGCCACGACATGCCCCCTTGGCTTGGTGCCTCAAGACGGCCGGTTACTACGTGCACCCCGGCCTGATCGAGGGCCTCGGCCATGTCGGTGAGGCGGGGCCGCACCACCGGTGCGTAGCGCGGGTCATCGAGCACGGTCGAGCCGTACGATTCGATAAAGGCGAGCACCACATCGCGCCCTTCCAGGCCCTGATATAGCCCAGCCGCGCTTTCGGGGGATGGCAGGGCCGACGCCAGCTCCTCCTCGAAGCGGGCGCGCTCTTGGCGCATGCGCGCGATTTGCGCCGACTGCTCGGTAATCAGTTGAATGGCGGGGAGTGCCATCACGACCCCGGTCGGGTGCTGCCATCGCACCGGCACGGCCACCAACGCCACGCCGAGCAGCAGGGCCGGCGCCACGCGTGGCCGCAAACCGCGGTGCCTCTCTGGCAGCGTCAGGCGATACAGCTGCCACGTGAGCAGCGCCACGCAGG
>CAYVPD010000175.1:0-4143 GCA_964453545.1 uncultured Gemmatimonadaceae bacterium | reverse complement strand
GAAACGCTTGCGATCCCATATGTATGCGTCACCCGAAAGTCAGGGTCCACGATCAGAGGCAAAGAGCCCATGCGCAGATCAGGCAGGCGCAGTGGTTCAATACATACGCGCGTTTTCGGCGCGGGTTCCGCTCGTTGAGACTCGTTATCATTCGTGACAACTTGCGCCCCGCCGCGGCACGATGGACCTTCTTCGCCCATGGCTTCTTTACCACACACCCCAGCAGCGGCGCCCGAGGCCATGCCTCCCGCCCAAGACTCGAGCCGGTTTCGTGCCACCCTCGTGCGCGTGCTCTTGGTGCAGGCACTGACATTGGCCCTGCTCTGGGCCCTGCAAGCAGGCTTTGGTCGCTGATGCACCCGCTCAACTGGGCGATCGTGATCGCGTACGTTGGCTGGGTCATGATCGACGGCCTGCGCCGGTCGCGCGGCACCAGCGATCTGCAGGGCTACTACCTGGCCAACCGCAGCCTGCCCTGGTGGGCGGTCGGACTCTCGGTCATGGCGACGCAGCTCTCGGCGGTCACCATGATTGGCACTACAGGTCAGGGTGCCACTGACGGCATTCGCTTCGTGCAGTTCTACTTTGGACTGCCGCTGGCCATGGTGATTCTCGGTGTGACCCTCGTGCCTTTCTTGCATGGAGCCAGGGTCTACACCGCCTACGAATACCTCGAGCGGCGCTTTGATGCGAAGACTCGCTCGCTGACATCGTTCTTGTTTCTGATTTCACGCGGCATGAGCTGCGGCACCATCATCGCCGCACCGGCTGTTGTGCTCTCAGCAGTCTTCGGATGGCCGCTCCCCTGGGCCGTCGCCCTGATCGGCATTCCCACGGTGATCTACACGGTCTACGGCGGCGTACAGGCCGTGACGTGGGCCGACGTGAAGCAGATGGTGCTGATCGTGATCGCGCTGCTCGCCATCATCGGCGTGCTCATCGTGCAGATGCCCGTGCCCACCACCGATGCCCTGCGCATTGCCGGTGCCACGGGCCGGCTCGACACCTTTGATTTTTCGTTCACGTTGACCGAAACCTACACCTTCTGGTCGGGCATTTTGGGCGGCACGTTCCTCATGTTGTCGTATTTCGGTACCGACCAGAGTCAGGTGCAGCGCTACCTCACGGCCCGATCGGTCGACGAGGCCCGCAGCTCCCTGCTCATGAGCGCCTATTGGAAGATTCCGCTGCAGGCCCTCGTGTTGCTCGTGGGCGTGGGTGTGTTCGTCTACTACCTCTTCGTGCCGCCGCCATTGCTGTTCAATCCGGCCCATGAGGCGCAGGTCCGCGAGGCCCAGCCCGAGGTCTATGCCGAGCTTGAGGCCCGCTGGAGCCAAGGTTTTGCCGCCCGCGATGTGGCCGCTCGCGAACTCGCCGAGGTCAACGGACTCGATGCCGTGGCTGAGGCACGGGCCCGCGAAGCCTTCATCGCCCGCGAAGCTGAAGCGCAGTCGGTGCGCGATGAGGCGCTGGCCCTCGCAGGCGAAGTCACCGGCGAGTCGCCGCGCGACGTCAACTACATTATTCCGCGCTTCGTGCTCGGCGAGCTGCCCCTTGGTCTGACCGGTCTTTTCATCGCGGGCGTCATCGCCGCCGCGATGTCGTCGATCTCGTCAGAGCTGAACTCGCTGTCGACGGCCACCGTCATCGACTTCTACCGGCGCTGGGCACGCCCTGAAGCCTCTGATGCTCACTATCTCGCGGTCTCGAAGCTGGCCACGCTCTTCTGGGGATTGTTTGCCTGCTTTATCGCAACCTACGCGGCCACACTGGGCTCGCTGATCGAAGTGGTGAACCGCTTCGGCTCGTTCTTCTACGGCTCGATTCTCGGCGTATTTCTGCTGGCCATGATTCCCCGAGCCGGCGCCGGGGGCGCGTTTTTCGGTCTGCTCGGGGGTATGGGGGCCGTTGCCGCCGTCACGTTTGGCGCCCCTCAGATCTCGTTTCTTTGGCACAACGTGATCGGTGCCGTGGTCGTCGTTGTCATTGGCACCCTCTTTCGATCGAACCAAGGGCGCAGCGCGTGAAGACCTCTCCTGCGGGGTGGGCCCGCATCGTGCTCACGGCGTTGGTCGCCATGACCATGCCCGCTTGCTCATCTGCCAACCAGACCGATGCCGATGGAGCGGCCTCCGCAGCGGAGGCTATCCAAGGCCCCATTCGCGTTGCGACCTACAACATCTGGCAGCTTTCGGCCGCAAAAGTCGATTCGGTCGACGCCGAGGGCCGTGGGGCGCACCCGCAGCTGCTGGCTGCGGCCCGGGTGATCAAGCGTGTGAAGCCCGACATTCTCGTGCTCAACGAAGTCGACCTGGCCCTCACCCCTGAGGGCACTCTCGACGAGGCCGAAATGGGCCGTGTTGTACGGCATTTCGTCGAACGCTACCTCGCGGTAGGCGATGACCCCCTCGACTTTGCCTTTGTTTACACCGCACCCAGCAATACCGGTGAGCTCTCGGGTCTCGACCTCAACCGCGATGGCATCACGGGCACGCTGGCAGATCTGGGCACGCGAGCCTATGGCGACGACAGCTGGGGGTACGGCGAGTATCCGGGCCAGTACGCCATGGCCGTGCTGTCGCGCTTCGCGATTGATGCTGAAGGCGCCCGCAGCTTTCGTCGCCTGCGCTGGGTCGAGCTGCCCGACCATCATCTGCCTCGTGACTTCTACGGCCCGGTTGCCGACTCCCTGCGCCTGTCGAGCAAATCGCACTGGGACGTGCCGGTCCAACTCGGTACCCAGACGCTGCACCTGCTGGTCAGCCATCCGACACCCACCGGCTTTGACGGCGACGAAGACCGCAACGGGCTGCGCAATTACGACGAGATCGGCCTCTGGGCACGCTATCTCGATGATGCAGAGGGGCTGACCGATGATCGGGGGATGCCGGGCGGACTGCAGGCGTCAGGTGCCGGCGACGCATCCGCGTCGGGCGACAGCGAAGCGTCGGGCGCAGGTCGGCCCCTTTTCGTCATTGCGGGCGATCTGAATGCTGCACCCGATGATGAAGCGACGGCGGTCGACCCGAAGCCGGCGATTCTGCAGCTGCTGGAGCACCGGCTGGTGCAAGACCCCGCGCCGCTGCAGGGCCAGACCACCTTCGGCGGCTTCGGCCGCTGGTCAGGCTCACGAATCGATTATGTGCTGCCCTCGATCGATCTCGACATCAGCGGTGCCGGGCTTGTTGGCCCTGAAGACCCCGACGCTGACGTCGGGTCAGACCACTACCTCGTGTGGGTCGACCTCCACCTGCCGGGTTAACGTCCCTGCTGCCAGGCATCCCATCGGGTGCGGTCGAGTGACACGAGGTTGGCGAAGAGCCGATAGCCCCCCGCGACGCCCGCCGGGAATTGCCGAAAAAACGAGATGCCCGTGTACACGTAGAGGCCCTCTCCGACGGGTGCAACGACCAGAGAGCCGAGCGACTCGTCTTCTCCCGGATCCGTGAACCCGAGCTGAGGCACCCAGGCGCTGTCCCATTCGCTCAAGAAGTAGAGCCCGCGCTCCTGCACCCAGCCGTCGAAGTCAGCGAGGGTGATGCGGTTGGGGCCGCTGAGCACTGGAGACTGTGCATCCAGCAGCCGCACAGGGCTGACTTCGTCGGTCACGCGTGGCGCGCGCGGCGCCATCGAGACGGGGTAAGGCGCGAAGCCACCCTCGGGGTATTCGTACTTGTTGTACTGCGAGACGACCGTGCCTCCCCGACGCGCAAACTCGAGGATTGCATCATTGGCAGCGGCAATCTCGGGCTGCGTCTCATAGACCCTGATGCCGAGCACGAGGGCATCAAGGCCATCGAGATCGCCACGCCGCAGCCGTGGGGCATCGACCAGCTCGACCTGAACGCCCATCTGTGCGAGCGCTTCGGGCCCGTCGTCACCTGACCCGACGATGTAACCCACACGCAATCCGCTGGTGACCTGCACTGGGGCCACCGTGATGCGCGTGTCGGCCGGATCGAACATGGCGACGCGCTCAAGGTGCGGATACTCAATGAGTGTGTAGGCCTCGTGGAAGCTGCGCCCGTCGTCGAGTTCAACGATCGGCGTGAGTTCATGGCTGCCGACGGCGGCGTTGGTGCGCGTCACGGCAAACGAAAACGTGCGCTGCTGGCCGGGGCCAGAAAAGGCAAATTCGTGGGC
>CAYVPD010000174.1:3477-4151 GCA_964453545.1 uncultured Gemmatimonadaceae bacterium | reverse complement strand
TCTCTCGCACCACCTTTTTGAGCTCGGGCAGCGACGGCCACGCCACCGACAGCACGTTGATATCGAGCCCGAGTGCGAGAAACGCCCCCAGCGACGTCGCGGCCATCTCGCCGCACACGCTCACCTCGATGCCCGCCGCGCGGGCCACGCGGGCCACGGAGTGCAGCTGTCGGATCACCGACGGGTGAAACGGATTGAACAGGTGGGCCAGTCGCGGATTGGTGCGGTCGACCGCAAGCGTGTACTGCACGAGGTCATTGGTGCCGATCGAAAAGAAGTCAGCATGCCGCGCGAGTTCAGCGGCATCCAGCGCCGCGGCGGGGGTCTCGATCATCACCCCGACCTTGTAACCGCGATGAAATTCGATGCCGTCTCGCCGCAGTCGATCTTCTTCGTCTTCGAGCAGCGCACGCACCGCCGCGATCTCTTCAATATCGTTGACCAGTGGCACCATGATGCGCACATCGCCGTGCACGGTGGCTCTGAGAATGGCGCGCAGCTGCGGTCGGAAGAGCTCAGGTCGGTCGAGCAACACACGCACGGCCCGCCATCCGAGAAACGGGTTCTCCTGATCGGGCATGTGCAGGAACATGGGGAACTTGTCGCCGCCGAGGTCAAAGAGCCGCACATAGACCGGGTCGCCCACAAACGTCTCGGCGACGCGGCGATAGGCC
>CAYVPD010000174.1:0-3467 GCA_964453545.1 uncultured Gemmatimonadaceae bacterium | reverse complement strand
CTTCGTCAGGCATCGAACTACGCCCAACCACCAGAAACTCGGTGCGAAACAGACCGATGCCCTGCGCACCGTGGCGCAGCGCGGCCGACGCCTCGACCGGCAAGTCGAGGTTGGCCCGCAGCGCAACCGGCTGCCCGTCGGCCGTGATCGCCTCGAGCTCCGCGACCTGCTCGACCTCGGCCTCAAGGCGGCGAATCTCGCTTCGGCGCTCTTCAAACACGCGGCGGTCGCGCTCGGCCGGATGCAGCACGACGCGTCCGATTCGACCATCGACAATCGCCTCTTCACCGTCGATCGCCTCGCGGCTCACCGAACCGAGCCCGACCACGGCCGGAATGCCCAGCGAACGTGCCAAGATGGCCCAATGCGAGCTGCGCGTGCCCTGATCGGTGGCGATCGCAACCACGCGCTCCGGATCCAGCTGAACCGTCAGCGACGGATTGAGGTTGGTGGCCACGATCACGACCGCATCGCCCGCGTCGGAGAGATCCCAGGGATCGTCCTGCCCGAGCAAGATGCGCAACACACGCAGCTGCAGATCATCGAGGTCGTTAAGACGGTCAAGCACCATCGGGTTGGCCGTGCGGGCCCACAATGCGCGCAGCTCGAGCATGCGCCATTCAAAGGCCCGAGCGGCCGTGAGCTGATTCTCTCTGATGTAGCGCTCCGTGCCCTCGACCACCTCGATGTCGTCGAGCATGAGCAACTGCGGGTCAAAGATGCGCGCCTCGACCAGCCCCAAGCGCTCTCCCGTGAGGGCACGCAGCTCTTCGAGCCGCTCCGCGGCCTGGGCGCGGGCCTCGGCAAAGGCGCGCACCTCGGCCTCGACCTGATCATCGTCGACACGGCGATGCGGCGCCGTGGGCATGCTCCAATCAACCCGGCGCACCTGCCCCCAGGCGATGCCCTCCGAGGCGGGGAAGCCGTCGAGTACGCGCGCGCTCATACCGTGTCGTCGAAGCCGCGGGCCACAAGATCGGTCAGCGCGGCGAGCGCCTGCTCGGCGTCGTCACCCTCGGCCCGAATGATCAGGTCGCTGCCCTGCTCTGCTGCGAGCATCAAGACGCCCATGATGCTCTTGCCGTTGACCTCGAGCCCGTCTTTTTCGACGCGCACCTCACTGTTGAACCCCCCAGCGGTGCGCACGAACTCTGAGGCAGGGCGCGCATGCATGCCTGCTCGATTGACGATCTGCACCGTGATTTCGCGCATCTTCAGTCTGCTCCAGGAGCGAGGCCAAGAAGTCCAATCGTGAACAGTAGACCGAGGGCGGCCACCGTGACAAACGCTGCCGGGCGCCACGCGCGTGGTCCGGCCGTGAGGCCCAGGGCGAGCCCAACCAAGCCGAGGCCGATCAAGCGCAGATCGACGTCGCTGAGCGCCGCGCTTGGCCATGGGCGCCCCGCCAGCAGCAGCCCGGCGGCCAGCCCGGCGAGCAGGGCCACGCCGCTGCCCAGCCGATCGGCCAGTTGCGACAGGCCCGCCGACTTGAGGCGTGCAGCGAGACGTGGTCCCTCGGCGTAGCCCGCCGAAAACCCCCAGATGCGCAGCGCGATGTGCCCAGCGTTGTACACCGCCAAGAAGAGTGCGGCGGCAAGCCACGGTGATGCCCCTGCCAACAGGGCGAGCACGCCAAGCAGCGAGCACAGCGGCAGCCACGTCGCCCACACCAGGCGATCGCCCAAGGCGCCAAGCGGCCCTCGTACCGCGGCGCGAAACCGCCGGATCGTGTCGTCAGAGGCCCCGTCGGCTTCGAGCCGTATGAGGCTGCCCAACGCCATCGAGGCCAGATACGGATGGCTGTTGAACGGCTCGACATGCCGCTGCAGCGTAACCGGTGCCAACTCGGCGGCCCGGGCAGACCCGCTGGATCGATGAGCGCGCCAGCGCAGCGCAGGGAGCATGGCCCACGCCATGCCGAGACCGAGCATGCTGCGGTAATTCCACGACCCCTGAATGAAGAGCGCACGCATCAGCGTCGCCCACTTCACAAGGCGAGGTAACTCAGGTGGGCGCGGCACCTCAGGCGGGCGCTGGGGCTCAGGCTGTCCGGAGGCGGGAGTCGTCATCACGCGCCCCCCAAGATCCAGCGGCCAGCAATGGCCCCGGCACCGGTACCAAGCGCAAAAAGCCACCAGTGCGTCGAGCCCTGCAGGCCGCGTGCGACAATGCCGACTGAGACCAAGGCCCCCGGCACGAGCACTCCCCAGGTCACTCCCGCCGACAGCGGCCACGCCGGAGCCAGTACGGGTGCGAGCAAGCCAAACGCCGCCAGACCGACACCCGTCAGCACCACTCCGCGCAGTCCATCGAGCCCGACGCCCAGCAGGTGCGCACGGGTCACGATTGTCGCATCAAGTCGCCGCTGCAGCGCCATCGAGATCAGTCCGCCCAAGCGCTCGCGCTGCTGCGCTTGGAGCCAGCTGCCCAGCCATCCGAGCACAAGCCCAAGTCCCAGAGCCAGTACCATGCCGCCGGGCTCTGCCACATAGGCCGCCCCGGCGCCTGCGACCACTCCAGCCGGCCCAGGCTCCGGATACCGCCCCCCACCGCTGGGCACACTGGCCAGCAGGTACAGTTCGAGCAGGGCGCCCACGAGCGCACCCGCCCAGGGGTTACCGACCACGGCACCCGCCAACAGGCCGGCCACCAAAGGGCGCGAGACCATGAACTGCCCGACGGTCACCCCGTCGAGGGTGGTCCAGGCCCCAAGGGCCAAGAGGCCGATGAGTTCGATCATCGAGGCGCCAGCAAGACGTCGCTCCCCACGCGACGAGCCTCTGGCAGGTCACGCCCCGAGACGTCGGCCCCGTGATCGATCAGCGCCTGGATATCGGCGCGATCGGTATCATCGAGGTGAAGATATGACGCGACCTCGCAGCGGCCCGGGGCGTCGTGAATGCCGCCAAGATTGACCTCGGTGCCGTGAAACTCCGCAAGATCAGAGAGGCGACGCATGGTATGCAGCGAGCGCGTCAGGAGCACCGAGATGGTGTCATCGGCCCGCCACTCCGCCAACTGCACGGCCGCCTCAGCAACGCCCAGGAAGATCGCCTCGGCCTCTTCGCCCAGAGCGATCTCGTAGAGTTCCTGCTCCCAGTCGCTGCTTGCCAGCTCGTCATCGACCACGATGAAGCGCTGCACGTGCAGGCGCATGCCCCAGCCGATCACCACCTGCCCGTGAATGAGCCGCTCGTCGACCCGCTGCAAGACGATGCTCATGACATCAGGCCGTATTCATGACGCGCACGCCTTCGCGCCCCTTGTCGCACAGCCGCTCGGCAAGCTCATCGACCGGCAGGTCGCGGTGAAAGACGAAGTCGAGCAGCATCGGCAGGTTGACGCCGGTCACGACCGGCACCGCCCCGCGTTCGCGGCAGGTCAGGCGCGCAGCCAGGGTGCAGCTGCCCGCGCCGAGGTCGGTGAAGAGCAGGGTGAGGAACTCCGGGGGTGTGTAGTCGCGGGAG
>CAYVPD010000173.1:0-4175 GCA_964453545.1 uncultured Gemmatimonadaceae bacterium | reverse complement strand
TAGGTGGCGACCGAGGTCAAGGCGCCGACCAGACTTTCGCATTCTGGCGCGGCTTCATTGATCACAGGATCAAGGTTGGCGCGCAGGGGCAGAAAGAGATGGATCGACAGCCCCAGCAGCACCGCCACGAGGGTCGGCGGATAGAGCTTCCAGTTCAGCAGCGCCTGCGGCCGCACGATCAGCACGAAGACGGCCATGGCTGGGGCCGCTAGAAAGGCCATGAGGTGGTTGCCGACACTGAGGGCAAGCACAAACGCCATCAGCACCAGCAGGTTGTCGTCTTTGCCACGCCCGAGATTTTCTTGCCAGCGCACGATCAGCCAGCTCAGCAAGGCGATGGTGAGCAGCGAGACCGTGTAGACCTTTTCGTTGACGTTTGACTGGTTCCAAACGGTAAAGGCGGTGGCGCTGATGAGCACCGCGGCCCCGGCGCCGACCAGGCGAAACACACGCTCCGATGAGAAGAATCGCAGCACGTGGTGAACGACGAGAAACCAGAACACGTGCGCGGAGGCACTCATGAAGGCGCTGAACAGATTGATGCGCACAGCAGTCGACAGCCCAGTTGGCGCGAGCAGCAGCTCCCAGGCGCGGGCCAGGACCACGAACAGAGGATTCCCCGGCGGGTGTGGGATCCCCATGATGTGGCCCGTCGCGATGTATTCGCTCGTGTCCCAAAAGGCCGTTGTAGGCGCAAGCGTCAGCGCGTACAGCAGAAAAACTGCAACCCCTGAAAGCAGCGCCCAGCCGTACGGGGGTGCAGGATTGGTCTCGACGTTCGCCAGATGGCTCGCAGACTGAATCATGACGCGCAAGTTAACGCTCGGTTTGGCGATTTTACAGCCGGAACAGGGGTTCCACTTTAGTTGCTGGCCGATCCATTTTTGAGATGCAGTATGGCATGTGGGTCGACATGGCCGGTCCAGCCTGGTGGCAACCAGATCGTTGCGGAGTCGTCGAGAATCAGAGCAGGGCCCTGGATTTCGTGGTCGAGGGGCACGTCACGTCGGGCCACTCGCTCGGCCTCAACCACCTGCCCTGAAAAGACCACAGAGCTGCGTGTGCTTCGCAGCGACGAGCCTGCGGCCGGTGGCGTCGGAGACGCCGCTTCGCGACCTGGCCCGGTCGCCACCGCACGGCACGTGACGACCTCGATCACCGCATCGTCACGGCGGTAGCCGTAGCGCTGCGCGTGCGCTGCGTGAAAGTGCTCCGCCCAGTCGTCGCCGACGCCGGCGGGCACACGAATCTCGAAACTCTGTCCTCGGTAGCGCACGTCGACGAAGCATCTCGTATCGATGACTTCGGGCGATGCACCCTCGTCGATCAGGGCTTGCCGAACCGAGGCGGCGAGGTCATCGAGGGCGGCGCGCACGCGCTCGGCGGTCTCGGCGTGATCGCCGGGTGCCAGCAGCGAGCGGGCAGCCTCTCGTACCTCAGGGGCCGTGAGTATGCCCCACGCCGAGAGCAGTCCGGGACTCGGGGGCACGAGTACACGTGGCATGCCCAGCCGCTGTGCCAGCTCGGCGGCGTGAAGGGCGCCGGCGCCGCCAAACGCTACCAGAGCGAGCTGTGCCGGGTCGTGACCGCGCTCGACCGAGATGACCCGCAAGGCACGTTCCATGGCGGTGTCGGCGACGGCGAGCACACCCTCGGCCGTCGCATCGAGCGAGAGTCCGATCGCCGAGGCCAGCGCCTGTAACGGAGCCTCGATCTGCCCCCGATCGAGGCCCCCACGCTCCGCGAAAAAGGCATCGACAGGCAGGCGTCCCAGCCATACATGGGCGTCAGTGACGGTGACGTCTCGGCCGCCGAGCCCGTAGCTAATCGGTCCGGGGGTGGCGCCAGCGCTCTCCGGACCCACGCGCAGCGCACCGCCGGGGTCGACTCGGGCGATCGAGCCTCCGCCCGCACCCACGGTGTGAATATCGATAACCGGCAGCGCCACCGGGTGGCCATCGATCTCGAACTCGCGTGTGTACTGGGGGCGTCCGGGACAGAAGGCCACGTCGGTCGAGGTGCCACCCATGTCAAACGTGACGATGTCTTCGAACCCTGCGCGTCGTGCCCACGCGAGAGCGCCGACCACGCCACCCGCCGGCCCCGACAAGACGGTCTGGGCAGGCTCGGCAATCGCCTGGCGCACAGGCAATGTGCCGCCATTTGATGCCATGATCGCGATACGTGCAGCGCCGCTGCTTTCCTCCAGGCGGCTCAGGTAGCGCTCCATCACGGGCGCAACGTAGGCATTGATCACGGTGGTGCTGGTGCGCTCGTACTCGCGGTACTCGGGCAGCAGTTGCGACGACACCGAAATCGGCAGCTGCGTGGTGTGGCGTAGCACCTCAGCGACGGCCTGCTCGTGGGCAGGATCGGCATAGGCATGCAAAAGACACATCGCCACGGCATCTGCTTCGGCCTCTTCCAAACGTCGGGCCAGGCCAGACAGCTCCTCGCGATCGAGTGGCTCGAGCTCGGTGCCGTCGGGTCCAAGGCGTCCCTTGAGGCCCCACCGCAGATCGCGCGAGACGAGAGGCGGCGGGCGGTGTGAGGTAAGCGCATAGAGCTGCGGTCGATTCTGCCGGCCAATCTCAAGCACGTCGGTGAAGCCCTCGTTGGTGAGCAACACCACCCGTGCGCCCTTGCGCTCCAGCAGGGCGTTGGTCGCCACCGTGCTGCCGTGGGCGAGCACGAAGGGGCGACCCGGTGCGATAAGGCGTGAGACACCCTCGAGAATGGCGCGCGCCGGGTTATCAGGCGTCGAGGGTACCTTCAGTGTCTCGATGTGTCCGTCGAGCGAGGCCACCAGATCGGTGAAAGTGCCGCCTGTGTCGACGGCCACCACGGCGAGCGTCGCACCCGAGGGGGCAGGCGCTGTGCGGGGCGCTTCAGTTGACCCGTCGCGGTCGGCTCGGGACATTCCAACGCCGTCGGCAGTGTGCGGTCCCGTCACGGGTGTCGCACGTTCTGATGTGGCATCGGATTGCCTTTTGGAGTTGTCCATGCAGCATCGCTCTTCATTTGACGAATTTCGCGCGCTCATCGATCAGGCCGGGTCGCGCCCAGTTGTCGTACCCGTCTGGCGCGAGTTTCTCTTCGATACAGACACTGCTGTCACCGCGTATCACAAACTGGCCGAGCCCCCCTTCGGCTTCTTGCTGGAGTCAGTGGTCGGTGGTGAACAGTGGGCCCGCTGGTCGTTTCTGGGAACCCGTCCCGCTGCAGCCTGGCGCCTGCAGGGCGGGCAGGTCGCATGGTGGACCCCTGAAGCTGGCTGGGTGGAGCAGCCGTGCACCGACCCGTTGGTCGATCTGGAGACGCGTCTTCAGTCACGCACTCCGGTCGAGGTTGAGGGGCTCCCGCGTTTCTGGGGAGGGGCGGTCGGTTTCTTCGGCTATGACGTCGTTCGGCACATTGAGTCGTTGCCCGACGCGCCGACTGACGATTTGGGCGTGCCCGATGGGCTGTTCATGTTCACGCGCACCGTACTGGCGATCGACAACCTCAAGGGTCGGGCGCTGGCCATTTGCGCGGTCGCGGTCGACGCGGGACTTGATAAGGCTGAACTTCGCGATCGCTTCGAGACGGCCGTCGCCGAGATCGAGGCGTTGCAGGCACAGCTGGCCTCGACGCGTGGACCGGCGCCACTCGCCCTTACCGAGGTGACCACCGACCCGGCCTTCACGTCGACCACGACACGCGCAGACTTCGAGCAGGCGGTGGAGCGCGTTCGCGCCTACATCGAAGCGGGCGATGCCTTTCAGGTCGTGCTCAGCCAGCGGCTGGGCATCGAGCTCGAGGCGTCGCCCTTTGATCTCTACCGGGCCGTTCGCACGCTCAACCCGTCACCATATCTCTACTTTCTCGAGCTCGATGGCGTGACGCTTGTCGGCAGCTCGCCCGAGGTCATGGTGCGTCTCGAACAGGGCGTCGTGACCGTGCGTCCCATCGCGGGCACCCGGCATCGTGGCACCGATGCTGAGCATGACCGGGCCTTGGCCGACGAGCTGGCCGCAGACGAAAAAGAGCTGGCCGAGCATCGCATGTTGGTCGATCTCGGCCGCAACGACGTCGGGCGCATCGCCGACTGGGGGTCGGTGGTCGTACCCGACCTGATGGTGATCGAGCGCTATTCGCACGTGATGCACATCGTCAGTCAGGTCGAAGGTCGGCTG
>CAYVPD010000172.1:0-4250 GCA_964453545.1 uncultured Gemmatimonadaceae bacterium | reverse complement strand
AACGAACTCGATCAGTTGCTTGCTGATTTACGCGAGAACCCGAAGCGCTACGTTAGGTTGTCGATCTTCTGACCGATTCCTTGCAAGGGTCCTTCTTCAGATCTGATTCATGGCCACGCATCACGAGTCCTCTGACGCCAACCCCGCAGGCGGGCCATCAGGCTCTGGCATGCGGCCGCCACCGGCGCGTCGAGGAGGCCAGCCGGCTGCACGTCCGCGCATCGAGCGAAGCGCGGGAGGCGTCGTCTTGCGTCGGATCGGCGGCCATTTGCACGCCCTGCTCATACGTGATCCCTATGACAACTGGGGGCTCCCCAAGGGACACCTCGAGCAGGGCGAAGGCGCGCGTGAAGCGGCGCTGCGCGAAGTAGGTGAAGAGACCGGGCTGACCGGCGTGCAGATCGGTGCCGAGCTTGGGTCGATCGACTGGTATTTTCGACATCGCGGCCGCGTCATTCACAAATACTGCACGTTTTTTCTCATGACGTCGTCGTGCGGCGAGCTCTGTCCGGCCGTCGATGAAGGCATCACCCGATGCGTTTGGGTCACCCTCGACGAGGCCGTCGAGCGCATCAGCTATGACAACGCGCGAGAGATGATCGAGCGAACCATCGTGATCGTGCGCGAGGGACACGACCTGCCCATCGATCTCTGAGCGTTGTCTGCCCGCCCTCTCTCACGGACGCACCCATGAATGACCAGCATACGCGCTCCCCGTCGCCGGCATCGTCGGGTCTTTGGCAAGTAGTTCAAGGGGTCGCGGCCCTGCTCGTGCTCGCGCTGCTTCTGTGGACGGCTGGGCCGATTCTCAATCCACTGGTGCTCTTCGTCACGCTGATTGCGCTGCTCCTGCCCTTTCGCGGGGTGCCCGGGCACTCGCTCCTGCTGATCGTCACGGGCACGCTCACCGGCATTTGGCTGCTCTCCACGACGGGCTCCCTGCTCGCCCCGTTCATCTTGTCGCTCGGACTGGCCTATGTGCTCGACCCGCTGGTCGAGCGACTGCGGCATCCGTTGCGCGGGCGCACGACGGCGATTCTGGTGCTGGCGCTACCCGTGCTCGCGTTGGTGGCGGTGGGGATCATCGTCGGTCTGCCGGCTCTGGGCGGTCAGATCACCGAGCTCATCGACAAGGCGCCGCTGCTGATCGACCGCCTGCTGGTCTTCGTCATCACGCTCGAGCAACGCCTGCAAAACATTCCCGGTATCGGTGACGCGATCATCACCCGGCTCGAGTCGATGGACGCCGAAGCGCTGGTGGCTCTGCTCGAGGCCCGGCAGGCCGAGCTGGCGCAGCGTCTCTGGGGAGGGGTGCTAGGGCTCAGTCGTGGCATCGGATCGGTTGTGGGCGTGCTGAGCTACGTCGTGCTGACGCCCGTGCTGACGTTTTATCTGCTGCGCGACTGGGACGACCTGCTCGATCGCATTTCTGATCTGATTCCGCCGGCTCGCCGTCCCGCGATTTTCGACTTCGCCGTCGAATACGACGACCTGCTCGGCCGCTACCTGCGGGGGCAGATTCTCGTTGCGGTGCTGGTGGGCTCGGTGACGGCCCTCGGATTCTGGCTGACGGGGTTCCCGTACGCGGCGCTGATGGGTGTGCTGGTGGCCGTCTTCGGCATTATTCCCTATCTCGGGCTCGCCCTCTCGCTGGTGCCGGCGCTCCTCATCGCGATCACGAGCGGCGATGTCGGGCTCTCACTGCTCAAGGTCGCCGGGGTCTTCGCCATCGCGCAGGGACTTGAAGGCACAGTGATCTCGCCCCGCATCGTGGGTGACTCGGTCGGGTTGCATCCGGTGCTGGTCGTATTGGCGCTGGCCGTCGGGGGATTCTACTTCGGCTTCGCCGGACTTCTGCTCGGTGTGCCTGGGGCCGTGGGTGTCAAATTGCTGGTCGTACGGGGTGTAGAACGGTACCGTGCGAGCCGTCTGTATCGGGAGTCGGCCACGGGTTAGACTTGGAGCCATGAACATCACAGATAGCACGGCTTCAGACCTGCGCGACATCACGATTATCGGTGGCGGCCCGACGGGCCTCTTTGCAGCATTCTACGCGGGCGTTCGGGGCATGAGCTCGCGCATCGTCGACTCTCTGCCCGAGCTGGGCGGGCAGCTGATGGCGCTGTATCCCGAGAAATACATCTACGATGTCGGCGGCTTTCCCAAGGTGCTCGCCAAAGACCTCGCGCAGGGACTGATTCGTCAGGCCATGCAGTTCGACCCGCAGGTCGAACTCGACGACGAGGTGCGCGATCTCGAGCGCGTCGGTGATCATTGGGTGCTGCGCTGCCGCAACGGAGAATACCACTCTCGCACGGTGCTGATTGCGGGTGGCAAGGGTGCGTTTGAGCCCAAGGTGCTCGAGGTGCCCGGCTACACCGAGTTGCTGCACAATGGCGTGCACTACGCAGTGCGTGACCCCCAGCACTTCGCGGGCAAGCGCGTACTGATCGTTGGGGGTGGTGATTCGGCGCTCGATTGGGCGCTGATTCTCAAAGATCTCTGCGCGACCACCTATGTCGCGCACCGGCGCGATGGCTTTCGGGCACATGAGCAGTCGGTGGCCCAGCTTGAAGCGGCGTGCGAGGCTGGGCAGATCGACCTGCTCACCTTTCACGAGGTGCGCGAGATCCATGGGGCGCCCGAGACGGGGGTGGTCGCGGCTACGGTCTACGACAACCGCACCGATGTCGATACGAGACTCGAGGTTGATGCGGTGCTGACATTTCTGGGCTTCAAGCCTGACCTCGGGCCCATCAAGCGCTGGGGACTCGACCTCGCCGGCAACCGCATCGAGGTCAACTCGCTCATGAAGACGAGTTTGCCGTGTGTTTATGCGGCAGGCGACATCGTCGACTACGAAGGCAAGCTCGATCTGATCGCGACCGCATTTGGCGAAGCGGCGATCGCAGTGAACAACGCGGTACACGACGTGAATCCTGATGCCCGGGTCAATCCGGGGCATTCCACAAGCATGGCAGTTTTCAAGGAGTAGGCAGAGATGGCCGAACAGCAGATGCCCGAGACGATGCGTGAAAAGGTGGTCATCATCGGGTCGGGGCCCGCCGGGTGGACGGCGGCGATTTACGCCGCACGCGCCAACCTCAATCCCGTGGTCTTCGAGGGCGCAGGCAGCCGCACGATGATTCCGGGTGGGCAGCTGATGTTCACCACTGACGTCGAGAACTATCCGGGCTTTCCCTCGGCGGTATCAGGCCCCGAGATGATGATGAAGTTTCGCGAGCAGGCCGAAGGCTTCGGCACCCGCATCTTCACTGAAGACGTGGTCGAGGTCGACTTTTCGGCGACGCCGCGCCGCATGGTGACCAACACGGGCAAGGTCGTCGAGGCTGATGCCGTGATTATTGCCACCGGCGCCAACGCGAAGTGGCTCGACGTGCCCGGTGAAGAGCGACTCGCACGTTCGGGTGGCGGAGTGTCGGCCTGTGCGGTGTGCGATGGCGCACTGCCGCACTTTCGCAACCGCCCGCTCGCCGTAGTCGGCGGTGGCGACTCGGCGATGGAAGAGGCGCTGTACCTCACGAACTTCGCCAGCAAGGTCTACCTGATCCATCGCCGCGACTCGTTCCGCGCCAGCCGCATCATGGCCGAGCGCGCCCTGTCGCACGAAAAGATTGAAATCGTCTGGAATACCGTGGTAACCGAGGTGCTGGGCGACGATGAGATCACCGCGTTGCGGCTGCGCGATGCGGTGTCAGGCGAAGAGCGTGAACTGCCGGTCAACGGCTTGTTCGTCGCAATCGGCCATGAGCCGAACACCGCATTTCTTGGCGGCCAGATCGAGCTCAAGGACAACGGCTACATTCGGCCAGCCGAGGGATGGCGTACCGCCACGAACATCGAAGGGGTGTTTGCTGCCGGCGACGTCATGGACGACTACTACCGGCAGGCCGTGACCGCGGCAGGCAGCGGGTGCATGGCCGCACTCGAAGCTGAGCGCTGGCTCGCCCACGGGGGCTGAGCCGTTACGCGGGCATTCGCCCGAGCGGCTCATCTGCTCGGCTTACGACCCTCGGCCCAGACCTGTGAGGTTGCGGCCTCCATCAACGACGATGACCTCGCCGGTGATGAAGGGGGCCCCGGCCAAGAAAAGCACGGTGCGCACTACATCTTCGGGCGTGCCAATCTGACCGAGCGGGGTGCGCGAGATTTCGAGCGCGCGCTCTTCTTCGCTGAAGTCGTCGGGGGGGAGCACTGCGCCCGGCGCGATGGCGTTGACGCGCACCCTC
>CAYVPD010000171.1:0-4257 GCA_964453545.1 uncultured Gemmatimonadaceae bacterium | reverse complement strand
CAACCGGGGCCGGCGTACGATTGCCCAGCACCCGTGGCCCCGACGCTCCCGTACACGACGGGATATTGCCGGGCACCCCGTGCACATGTGCCCATGCCAGCGCGGCAAACGCCACGGCTTCTCGGGCGTCGGGATCGACACCAAGCTGCGAGGCTTGGGCCGTGAGGGGGGCCTCGACACCCTGCGCCGCCAGCGCATCGTTCAGCATGGCCTGCAGGCTCACGTTGTGTGCGCCCCCACCGCTGACCACAAGGCGATCGATCGGCCGAGGCCGCACCCAGCGAGCGATGGCCTCGGCAATCGTCTCGGCCGTGAACCACGTCAGGGTGGCCAGCACATCGGCGGGTGCGGGTGCGGGTGACGGTGACAACTCGGGCCACTGGGCCAGGAAGGCGTCGAAGCGGGCTCGGCCAAAGCGCTCGCGCCCGGTCGAGCGCGGCGGCGGTTGCCTGAAGAACGGATCGTCTCGCAGCTCCGCCAACACCTCATGCACAACATGGCCCTGCGCGGCCAGCTGCCCGTTCAGATCGCAGCGCTCCCGGCCGTCAGACGCCCAGGCCGCTGCCAAATCGAGCAGCGCATTGCCTGGTCCCGTGTCAAACGCGACGGCTGGCTGGGGTGCAGAGCGTGGCGCGAGCCATGTGAGGTTGGCCATGCCCCCGATGTTGACCAAGACGCGTGCCTCGTGCTCGTGCGCCAGCAGCAGCTGGTCGGTCCACGGCACGAGGGGTGCTCCCTGCCCTCCTGCAGCGAGATCGGCCGCACGAAAATCGCTGATCACGTCGATGCCGGTGCGCGCCGCCAAGGTCGCCGCATCACCCAACTGAAAGCTTACGCCATATGCCGCGGCGGCCTCGGGTGGCCGGTGCCAGAACGTGTGCCCATGGCTCCCGATCGCAACGACGTCAGAGGGGGCCCGCCCGGCCCCATGCAGCAATGACCTGACAGCCTCGGCAAACCGCTCGCCGAGCGAGCGATGCAGCTCCGCCAACTGCGCCGGCGTACCATGCTCGAGTGCATGTAGCAGATCGCGACGAAATCCGTCGGAATAGGGGTGCGACTCAAAGGCCTCAAGCCGCCAGTTGATGCCCTCGCTGGGCGTGCCGTCCATGTAGAGAAGGGCGGCATCGACCCCATCGGCCGATGTGCCGCTCATCAATCCGACGAACCACGTCATGACGAGGTCCCGCCCGGCTCGATTACCCGGGCCAGCACGCCGTCGGCCTCTTCGAGCAGTCGATCGGCGTCATCAGGCTGGACCTTTCGCAGATGCATGACCAGCGCCCGCTTGACGCTGCCACGGGCCGCGGCAAGCAGTGCCTGCGCGGCGCCGCGGTCCACATCGAGTGTCTCCATGACGATGCGCTCGCCCCGATCTTGCAGCTTGGTGCAGGTCACCTGAAGGTCGACCATGAGATTCCCGAACACTTTGCCGCGACGCACCATGGCGGCCGTTGTCAGCGTGTTGAGCACAAGCTTGGTAGCCGTGCCCGCCTTCATGCGGGTCGAGCCGGTCACGATTTCGGGACCCACGAGGGGTGCAATGACCACGTCGTGCAGGGCCCGAAGCGAGTCCGGCGGCGGTGTACACAACAGAAACCCCGTGCGCGCGCCTCGCGCACGCGCACG
Source organism: uncultured Gemmatimonadaceae bacterium (assembly GCA_964453545.1). Classification (GTDB taxonomy): domain Bacteria; phylum Gemmatimonadota; class Gemmatimonadetes; order Longimicrobiales; family Gaopeijiaceae; genus Gaopeijia. The sequence continues at coordinate 2,628 of CAYVPD010000171.1, read as the reverse complement.
CTCGAGCGCCCCGTGCACGAAGGGCGTGGTCCCTGAAGTCGCGATGCCCAAAACGAAGTCAGCCGCGGTTACCGCGCGGGCATCGACGGCCTCGCCCCCCGCCTCCCGGTCGTCTTCAGCGCCTTCTTGAGCACGCACAAGCGCGTCAAATCCGCCTGCGATGATGCCCTGCACGAGTGCCGGGTCGGTGCCGAAGGTCGGGGGCATCTCTGAGGCGTCGAGCACGCCGAGTCGCCCCGAAGTGCCGGCGCCGACGTAGATGAGGCGTCCCCCACGACGAAAGGTGTCTTCGATCAGTTCAACGGCCCGCGCGATGGCGTCAGCCTCGGCCGCAACCGCCTCGGGCACCTGTCGATCTTCATCTTGAAAGAGATCTACGAGCTCCCGGGCGCTCAGCTGGTCCAAATGCATGGAGCGCTCGTTGCGTTGCTCGGTGAGGCGGAGCTCAGCGCTGGGTCGGGATTCGATCGGCATGAAGAAGGTCACCCGGGCACGACGGCACGAAAGACAAAGGTCAGATCGGGACGTTGCCGCGACGACGCGCGCAATGCCCTTTGATGTCATATCTTCGGAGATTCACCTGAAGCATGCTACTCCCCCGACACGCACTTCGCCCCCGGCCGTCTCATGAACGCCAACCCGCCGTCTGCCACTGCCCAGCTTGATGCCCCGTTGCTGGAGGGGGCCCGCGCCCGACATGCAGAGCTCGTCGAACTGCGTCGGGATCTGCATCGTCATCCGGAGCTCGGCTTTGCCGAGGTGCGCACGTCGGCGCTGGTCGTTGATCACCTCAACCGCCTCGGGCTGACCCCCCGGACGGGTGTTGCGCGCACCGGCGTTGTCGCCGAAATCGCCAACGGTGACGGTCCGGTCGTGGCCCTGCGCGCCGACATGGACGCCCTGCCTATCGAGCAAGACGCCGATCATGACTACCGCTCGACGGTACCGGGGGTCATGCACGCCTGCGGGCACGATGCCCACGTCACGGCCCTGCTCGGGGCCACTCGGCTGCTCATTGAGGCGCGCGATGCCGGCCGCCTGCCGAAAGGTACCGTGCGACTGCTGTTCCAGCCGTGCGAAGAAACGGTCGATGCCGAGGGTCGCAGCGGCGGATGGCGCATGGTCGACGAAGGCGCACTCGAGGGGGTCGATGCTGTGGCCGCCCTGCACGTTGGCGGACATCTGCCGAGCGGGCAGGTGTTCATCGGCCCGGGAAGTGTGATGGGAGGAAGCCAGGAGATCATCGTCGACGTGCTGGGCAGCGCGGCCCACGCGGCCTTCCCGCACGAGGGCATCGACGCCCTCGTACTTGCGGCTCAAGCCGTCGGCGCGGCGCAAACCGCCGTGTCGCGTCGCATTCCGCCGACCGAAGCGGGCGTCATCACGTTTGGCAGCATTCACGGCGGCACCGCGCCCAACGTGATCTGCGACCGCGTACGTTTGCATGGCACCATGCGCTGGTTTGAGCCGGCCGTACGCGAGCGGCTCGAGTCGACCCTGCGTGGCGTCTTTGAAGGTCTCGAGGCACAGGGAGGTCGGGCCGACATCACCTTGCGGCCCGGCTACCCCCCGGTCGTCAACGATGCGCGGGCGACGGCCGCAGTCCGGCAAGCGCTCTCGCAGCTCTTTGGCTCGCAGGCCGTTGTCGATCAGCCGCCAGTGCTCGCCGCCGAAGACTTTTCGTACCTCGCCGGAAACGCCCCCGGGGTCTTCTTTTGGCTGGGAGCTGCGCCGGCAGACGAGCCGCGCATGCACCACCACCCGCGATTCGACATCGACGAATCGGTTTTGTCCACTGCCGCGGCGGCACTCGCCCGTGCCGGCGCCGCCTTGCTCGAGGAGTACCGCTGATGCGTGCTGGCCACTCCCGTTGGATGCTTCTGAGCCTGACGCTCGGTGTCGTGATCAGCGGCTGTGCTGATAATGGACCGTCGCCTTCGGCACCGTGGAGCGACTCTTGGGGCTATCAGCCGACCGAACCGGTGGTGGCCGAGCGCGGTATGGTGGTCTCGACTGACATTTTGGCCTCGCAAGTGGGCATCGACGCTCTGCGCGCGGGAGGCAACGCGGTCGATGCCGCCGTGGCCGTCTCTTTTGCGCTGGCCGTCGTAAACCCGGAGGCCGGCAACATCGGGGGTGGAGGATTTCTTGTTGCACGCATGCAGGGCCAGCCTCCCGTCGCGTTGGACTATCGTGAAAGGGCGCCGGGGGCTGCGACGCGTGACATGTACCTTGATGCTGAGGGCAACCTTACTGATGCATCAGTGGTCGGGCACCTCGCCAGCGGAGTACCTGGCAGCGTAAGCGGGCTCTGGGAGGCACACCAGCGCTTCGGGGTGCTGCCCTGGGCTGACGTCGTGCAGCCGGCGATCGAACTGGCGCACGGGTTTGTCGTCACGGAACGTTTTGCGAGGTCGCTTTCGCCTGAAATGGTCGAGGCGTTGTCGGCCTTCCCAGCCTCAAGAGCCCAGTTCCTCACGCGTGATGGCCAACCGCCCGCTTTGGGCGACACGCTTCGACAGCCCGATCTCGCCGCCACGCTCGAGCGCATCAGAGATCAGGGCACCGACGGGTTTTATCGCGGCGAAACCGCCGACCTGATCGTGGCCGAGATGCAGCGCGGTGGCG
>CAYVPD010000170.1:0-4269 GCA_964453545.1 uncultured Gemmatimonadaceae bacterium | reverse complement strand
ACCCTTGTGGGTCTTCCGGTGCTTTACGCGCTTCGGCGCTAGCATAGCTCTCTACTCCTCGTTCACGCGCCGGTCGAGTAGGTGCGGCCTCGCCGCTCCTCGACCACCTCGCCCTTGAAGATCCAGCACTTCACACCAATGGCCCCGTACGTCGTGAAGGCCTCGAGCTGCGCGTAGTCAATGTCTGCACGCAGGGTGTGCAGGGGCACCCGCCCCTCGTTATACCCTTCGGTTCTTGCAATTTCGGCCCCGCCCAGGCGACCGGAGCACTGAATCTTGATACCCTCGGCACCCGACCGCATCGCGCTCTGAACCGCGCGCTTCATCGCACGGCGGAACGAGACACGCTGACGCAGCTGATGGGCCACGTTGTCGGCCACGAGACGGGCATTCAGCTCAGGACGCTTGATCTCTTCGACGTTCACCGAGATCTCGGCCTGCGTCAGCACCGACAGCTCATCACGGAGCTTATCGACCTCGGCACCACGCTTCCCGATCACCACACCTGGGCGACCCGTGTGAATCGTCACAACGATCTTGCTCGGCTTGCGCTCGATCTCGACCTCAGCCAGAGCCGCGTGCGACAGGCGACGGAAGAGATATTTGCGGATCGTCTCGTCTTCTTTGAGAAGGGCCGGGAAATCACGCTCAGCGTACCAGCGCGACTTCCAGTCCTTCACGACTCCGAGGCGGAATCCTACCGGATGAGTCTTCTGTCCCATAGCTCTCAGGCTTCCTTGCTGTCGACGACCACAGTGATATGACTCGTGCGCTTGCGAATCGGCGCCGCGCGACCCATGGCTGCAGCGCGGAAACGACGCAGCGTCGGCCCTTCGTTCACGAAGACCTCACGGACCACGAGATCGTCGACATCAACCACGTCACCCTGGTCCTGAGCCTTGTACTGCGCATTAGCTACCGCCGAACGCAGCGTCTTCGACACCGGCTCAGAGGCCGCCTTCGGAGAGAACTGCAAGATGGCGTAAGCCTCGTTGACGCTCTTGCCGCGGATCTGATCCACGACCAGGCGCACCTTGCGCGGGCTCATCCGCACGAAGCGGGCGATCGCTCTGGCTTCCATGCTCCCTGACTCCTGGTTCACCGGGCTCATCGCTTCGACCGCTTGTCTGCGAGCTTGCCACCGTGACCGCGGAAGAGGCGGGTGGGGGCGAACTCGCCGAGCTTGTGCCCGACCATGTTCTCGGTGACGTACACCGGAATGAACTTGTTGCCGTTGTGTACCGCGACGGTGTGGCCGACAAACTCAGGCGAAATCGTTGACGCCCGCGCCCAGGTCTTCACGACCTTCTTTTCGTTGCGGGAGTTCATGTCTTCGACCTTGAGAAGCAGCTTCTCGTCGATGTACGGACCCTTCTTTACGCTGCGCGCCATATCAGTATTCCGTAGAGGTCAGCGCCATCAGCTCTTCGTGGCTTTGCCGCGCTTGCGGCCGCGCACGATGAACTTGTTGGACTTCTTCTTGCGATGGCGGGTCTTCTTGCCGTCCGGCGTACCCCAGGGGGACACCGGCGGGCGACCGCCAGAGGTACGACCCTCACCACCACCCAGAGGATGGTCGACCGGGTTCATGGCCACACCGCGAACCTTGGGGCGACGCCCACGCCAACGGTTGGCACCGGCCTTGCCGATGGACGTCAGCTCGTGATCGGAGTTTCCGATCTGGCCAACCGTCGCCATGCAGGTGCGGTGCACCTGACGCATCTCGGTCGAGGGCAGACGCAGCGTCACATAGTCGCCTTCCTTTGCGACCACCTGAACACTGGCCCCTGCCGAGCGAGCCATCTGCCCGCCGCGACCCGGCTTGAGCTCCACGTTGTGCACGATCGTACCAAGCGGAATGCGCTCGAGAGTGAGGGCGTGGCCCGGCTTGATGTCGGCATCAGGGCCCGACATCACCACATCGCCGACCTTCATGTCACGCACGTGCAAGATGTAGCGCTTCTCGCCGTCTTCGTAATGAATCAGCGCAATGTTCGACGTGCGGTTCGGATCGTACTCGATGTGAGCGACCCGGCCAACCACGCCAAACTTGTTCCGGCGGAAGTCGATCCGACGGTACTTTCGCTTATGACCACCGCCGCGACGACGCACCGTCACGCGACCGTGATGATTACGCCCACCCGAGCTCGAAAGCGGCTCGACGAGGCTCTTCTCCGGGCCGCGGCGCGTGATCTCGGTCGTCTCCAAGGTGGAGCGGAACCGAGTTCCCGCCGTCATTGCCTTAAACTTCTTGATCGCCATGGGTCAGTGCCTCATCCCAGCTCGTAGAACTCGATGCTGTCACCCTCGGCGAGGGTCACCAGCGCCTTCTTGTAACCAGCACGACGGCCGATCGCACGGGAGCGGCTCATGCGTCCCAACAGGGAGCGACGCGCCTTTCCGGGATACGTCATCGTGCGGACATTCTTCACGGTCACATCCCACAGCTTCTCCACCGCATGCCCGATCTCGATCTTGTTCGAGTCGCGGTTGACGATGAAGGTGTAGACGTTGCCCAGTTCGATGCCCTGAGCGCTCTTCTCGGTGATCACCGGCTTCATGATCACATCACGCGGATCACGCATTTTCGTCGCCCTCCTCAGTCGCATCGGCCACCGGAGCCTCATCGGACTCTGACGCCAAGCGGTCGGTGATCTCGCGCTCGATGATCACGGTGTCAGCCCAGAGAATGTCGTAGACCGACTCCTCACCAAACGGACGTACCTCGACGTTCTGCAAGTTGCGCGAAGAGAGATAGACTTCACCCTTGTTGCCATCGGTGAGCACGAGCACCTTGCGGCCGCCCAGCTCGATCGTGGCCAGGTAATCGCGAAGCGCAGCCGTCTTGGGAGCGCCCATCGCGAAAGCGTCGACGAGCACCACACGATCGGCCTCAGCGCGGGCGTTGAACGCCGAGCGGCGAGCCAGCGCCTTCACCTTGCGGGGAAGCTTCTGACGCCAGGAATGAGGGATCGGCGGGAACGCGCGGCCACCGCCAGTCCACTGCACAGCACGGGTCGTTCCCTGACGAGCGCGGCCCGTACCCTTCTGACGCCACGGCTTGCGAGCACCACCCGCAACCTCGGAGCGAGTCTTGGCTGCATGCGTACCCTGTCGCTGATTGGCCAGATAGGCCTTCACGACCTGGTGCAGCACAGCCTCGTTGACGACGCCGTCGAAGAGCGAAGCCGGGAGATCCCGGGCGCGCCCCTTCTTGCCGTCTGCCTTGTAATAGCGTGCCTTAAACATCGGTCACTTGGTAATGAGAACGTAGCTGTCGCGCGAGCCCGGAATTCCGCCCTTGATAAAGAGCAAATTGCGCTCGCCGTCGATCTTGACGACCTGCATGTTGCGAACGGTCGTGCGGGCACCACCCATCTGTCCGGGCAACCGCTTTCCCTTGATGACGCGGGAAGGATTGGTTCCGGGCCCGATCGAACCGGGGTTCCTCGACATCGGATGTCCGTGGCCGCCAGGACGCCCAGTGAAGCCATGCCGCTTCACCACGCCCTGAAACCCGCGGCCCTTGGACGTACCGGACACCTTCACCCGGTCACCGACCTCGAACTGCTCGACAGTCAGGGCCTGACCCAGCTCGTACGCCACATCGGCATCGACCTGAACCTCACGGACGATACGGAGAGCGGCCTCGAGACCCGCAGCCGAAACGTGGCCAACCTCAGCCTTCGGCGAGCGGTGCGCCTTCTTGACCCCGAACCCGAGCTGGATCGCCTCGTAACCATCGCGATCCTTCGTTTTGATCTGTGTGACCGGGCAGGGGCCCGCCTCGACGACCGTCACGGGCACCTGCACCCCGGTCTCGTCGAAGACGCGCGTCATCCCGATCTTCTTTCCGATAATTCCGGCCATCATCAATCGACCTTGATCTCGACGTCTACGCCAGCAGGCAAATCCAGCTTCGTCAGTGCATCAATCGTCTGCGGACGGCTATCCACAATGTCGATCACGCGCTTGTGCGTACGAAGCTCGAACTGCTCCCGGCTCTTCTTGTCAATGTGCGGTCCGCGTAGCACCGTCCAGCGCTGGCGGCGGGTGGGCAGCGGGACTGGGCCCCGCACGCTCGCTCCCGTCTTCTGAGCCGTGCGAACAATGTCAGCCGCGGTTTGATCCACGACCCAATGGTCGAACGCCTTCAGTCGAATCCGAATCCTGTCGGCCATGATACTCTCTCTGGCTCCAATGCCTTGCGGCGTACGTTACTCGATGATTTCGGTGACGACGCCGGCACCGACGGTACGGCCACCCTCG
>CAYVPD010000169.1:0-4341 GCA_964453545.1 uncultured Gemmatimonadaceae bacterium | reverse complement strand
GGTACCAGCGAGGCATTGGCCACGACCTGCGCGGCGTTGCCCAGGTTGAGGTGCGCACGGCTGAGACCCACGCGAATCAGGTTGACCAGGTTGGTCTCTCCTGCAGCCTGCGCAACCGGCAGCGCCTCTTCGAAACGGGTCACCGCCAATCCGTACAGGTCGAGCGGTTGGTAAAGCTCAGACCCAGAATTGACGGTGGCTTCGCACATGGCATCGGCAAGGAAGATGTACGAGTACCCGGCATGAGCCAGCGTCAGCGCGAGACGCTTGTCAGTCGTCGGGCTGTCCAACAGCTGCTTGAGACGCCCCGAAATGGAGTCCGCCTGCGAGCGATAGCGGCTCAGCTGCGAGAACATCGTGTTGGCGTCGCCCTCATCGAACTGCACGATGCGCTCGTTCAGGCGGGCCGTCTGCTCCCAGTTGATCGCGGTCACCGTCTCATCGGTGAACATCGAGCCACGCCAGATGAATGGGTCGGAGAACATCCCCGCCAAGTCACCCGGAACGCTGCGCGCGAGCACGTCGACAAAGCGCGCGTCGTCAAGCGCTTCTTCCTTAAGCTGGTCCGGATTCTGGACCGACAAGACACTGTCAAACGAGCACGCACCCAGAGCCAGCACCGCAAGGGCGGCCGGCAAGGAGACACGACGTCGTCCGAACTTCCTGATCTTGGTCATTGATTTGAGCTCCATGGATCAGAACGAAAGACGCATGCCGACCGCGAAGGTCCGCATCATCGGAATTGAGGCGTAGTCCGTACGATTAAACGCCGCGGTCGAACTGAAGTTGACCTCCGGATCGGGAGAACCCAGACCGATGCCATCTTCATCGAACTTGTACTTGGTCCACAGCCACAAGTTACGGCCCGACAAGGTGACCGTCGCATTGGAGAACCCGAGGCTGCTCGCGAAGTCACCCGGCAGCGAATACGACAGCGAGATCTCCCTCAGCTTCACGAAGTCGGCTTCTTTGATCCAGCGGCGCGTCTGCAGACTGCGCACCACGAGAACGTCGGTGGGATCTGGATCAGACTTGTTGATCGTGTACGTGTTTTGGTCAATTCGACTACGGACTGAGCAGATGGCGCACCACTGATAGTTGCCACCCTTGTAGTCAAGGTTCGTAAAGATTCGGAAGTTGTCGAAGATCGTGAACGTGTTCGTCACGCCGATCTCACGAGTGGGCAGCGACGGCCCGATGTACTCGGCATCAGACTGCACGGTCACCCCGCCGTTGGTCAGCACCGGGTTCCCGCTGGCATCACGCTCAACATCCCTTCCCCAATAGCCCCCAAGTGGGTAGCCCGGAATGTGCTTCTGCACCGTTGCGAATGATCCGAACGAGATCTCCGTCAGCGGAGCGTCGCCCCACGTGATCAACTCGTTCTGGTTCGTTGAAATCGCTACGGTAGCGTCCCACTGGAGCGAACGCGTGTAAATCGGCGAGCCCGTAAGCAGGATCTCAAAACCTGAGTTCTTGATCTCACCCACGTTGGTGAAGAAGCTGCCGCTGAACCCGGTCGACGGCGGCGCCGGCACCGAGATCAGAGCATCTCTTGTGGTCTGGTTGTAGTAGGTGAATTCAAGCCCCATACGCCCGTTGAAGAAGGCAGCATCGAACCCAAGCTCGATCTCCGAGCCGGTCTCCGCCTTCAAGTCCGGGTTCCCGTACGACGAGGGGCGCAAGATGTTGACGATCTGCCCGTTGTCGACGGCCTGAGCCGGTCCGAAGGTGCGGTCAGCCACAAACGGTGCCGGCGGGTTTCCTGCCTGCCCCCACGCACCGCGCAGCTTGAGCTCGTCAACGAAATCATAGTCGAAGAAGTCTTCCTCGCTGATCACGTACGAAAGCTGTGCCTTCGGGTAGACCACAAGCGAGAAGTTGCTTCCAAAGGCCGAGTTGTCATCGACGCGAACAGCGGCCGTCGCAAACAGACGGTTCTTCCAACCGATCTGCTCCTGCACGAAGAACCCGAGAGCCGTCTGCTCAAGATAGTCCTGATCTCCAAAGGTCTGAGCGGCCGAGCCCACGAGGTTGAGGCTGCCGCTGACAAGTCCGATACCGACGGCACCAAACGACTCGTAGCTGTTGCGCGTCAGCTGAGCACCGACGCTGAACGACGAACTGATGTTGTCGCTGATGTCGTTGGAGATGGTGCCCGCGTAGTCGAAGGTCCAGATATGACTCGTCGGGGTCGTGATGTCTATGTAACCCAAGCCACGGTCTCCGCCCGCCGTCTGGGCGTAGAGGGTTTCGGGCGACGTGAAGTCGGTGACCTCACGGTTCGCATTGTCGAGACCCAAAATCAGACGATTCTGGAACCAGCTGAACGGCTGGAAGTTGACCGTGGCACCAATGGTGTAGCGCTCGGTGCGGGTCTGCGTATTCCACTGGTTGGCCAGAATCGGGCCGTAGTTGCGGTAGCCTTCTTCGAACTGATAGAGCGCATTGGCACGACCACGCATACCGTTACGCAGAATCGAGTTTGAAGAGTTGTTGGCCAGGGGCATGCGGACGTGGGTACGCGAATACCCTAAGTTCACATTGAAATTGAACTGGTCGTTGGGCGTGAAGCCAAAGTTCGCCCGGCCACCGTTTCGGCGAGAGTAGTTGTTGTGGAAGACGCCCTGTTCCTCACCGGTCTCGGCCGAGACGAAGAAGTTGAAGCGGTCACCACCACCACGCGCCGAGATGTTGAAGTTGTACTGCGACGGCCCATTGGAGTCGACGCTGCCTTCATTTCCACGCATCGCGTCCGGGTTCACCGTCAGCGGATCGAAGCTCAGCACGGTACCCGGAGCAAGCCCATGGCAGCCACGATACGAGCTGGTGGCTCGAGTATTGGACTCGCTGCAGCGCCACCACGTGATCGGACGCTGCTCGGCCCACTCCGACGTACCCGCATCATAGCCCGCCTGCCACTGAATACCGCGGCCCGCGCTACCCTTTTTGGTGACGATCTGGATCACACCAGCGGCGGCCTGTGCACCGTAGAGCGTTGCAGCGGCCGGCCCCTTGATGACCTCGATCGACTCGATGTCGGCCGGGTTCAAGAAGTCCAAGGCGTCCGTACAGTGCGTCACGGAGCCACACTGGTCGTTGAAGCTGTTGGTGCCGCTCTGGATGCGGACACCGTCAACGAAGATGATCGGCTCAAACGATGCGTTCAGTGAGCCTGAGCCTCGCAGGCGGATCGCCGAACCGTCACCGGCGGCACCACCGTCGGCCAACAACGTTAGACCCGGCGTACGAGCCTGCAGCAGCTGCTGCACGTCGACCACCGGCATGTTCTGAGTCACCTGGTCCGCGGAGATCGCCGAGACTGCATTGCCGAGCGCGCGCTTCTGCGTGCCCTGCGCAGTACCGGTAACGACGAGAGCATCGAGCTGCAGAGCTGCTTGCTGAAGCTGGAGATCGATGGTCGTAGCCTGTCCCGCTGACACGGTGACGGTCTGCTCAACGGACCCAAAGCCAATAAGCGTGGCAACCAGGGTCTGTTCACCTGAAGGGACGTTGAGAATGAGCACCTGACCGCTGGCGTTGGCGATGCCGCCCAACCCGGTCCCCTGAACCGAGACCTGAGCACCAATGAGGGGCCGAGCTGTCACCGCGTCGGTGACCGTCGCCCGGATTGTGCCTGTGGACTGCGCCATCAACGGAGATCCCACCAACAAGAATCCCGCGATGGTCGCAAGCCGCACCACTGCTTGTCGAACATCGAGTCGTTTCACAACACGCCTCCCGAGAAAAAACAACGTCTACCTGGCGGCCCTCGAAAGAGCCGGCGAGAAAAGAAGGGCTCCAACGTTGCTTAACTAAACGTGCGCGCGTGTGTGCGCGCGGGAGGCCCGCGCTGTTAATAGCCACTCCAGTGTATTCGCGCAAGCAACGCCAGCCTAGACAAGCCAAATCGCAACACCAAGGGGCCTTGCATGGACACCCACTTGCCACCTCGGTAACTTTGGTTTCCGGGCGCTTAGCTCAGCTGGTCTAGAGCACCTGCCTTACAAGCAGGGGGTCGGGGGTTCGAATCCCTCAGCGCCCACTCCAACCATCAAGATTCCCCGCTCAGTCTTCGCACTGGGCGGGGATTTTTCATGGCACCGGCACCTCCACAACCGTGGCCGTCACCGTAGTGTTTTAACCGCGGGAGCCCTGAGCTGGACGAGGGGCACGCGAGCGCAGCACGCTGCGACGCACAGCCATGCTGGACGTGCGCGCCGTTTTCTGGCAGATCATCGGCATGGCGAGGCGAGCACAGCAAGAGGGCTGAACGCCGCACCCCCGCTCAGTTCTTCTCGGTCAATCTCAGGCGGGTGGTGAGGCAGCCCTCGGCGCGAG
>CAYVPD010000168.1:0-4342 GCA_964453545.1 uncultured Gemmatimonadaceae bacterium | reverse complement strand
ATGGAGACCTGCTACAAAATGGTGCGACGCGAGTTGCTGCAGTCGCTCCCATTGACGGCCAATCGGTTCGGGATCGAGCCCGAGCTGACCGCCCGACTGGCGCAGGCGGGCGCACGCATTTACGAGCTGCCTATCAGTTATGACGGTCGTTCCTATGCCGAGGGCAAGAAGATCGGTTGGAAAGACGGTGTTTCGGCATTGCGCTGTATCGTGCAGTACAACCTTTTCGGACCGCGGGCTGCGCCGTGGACACCCCCGGCGGTGCCTTCGTGGCAGCGTGACTGATTTGGTCTCTGGACCTTTGACCACCCTGCGCATTTTGCTATCGCATCGCCCCAGGGGCTCCTGAACTGTCGAAGAGATCCCCCCTTACGTTTTCGATTGGAGTTCTCACCATGCGTGCACCCAGAGGCTTCACCCTTATCGAGCTGCTGATCGTGGTCGTGATCATCGGCATCATCGCATCGATCGCCATTCCGAAGTTTGGGGCGGCTCGCGAGCAGGCCTTCATCTCGGCCATGCAGTCGGATCTGCGCAACCTTCAGACCGCGCAGGAGTTGCACTACAGCACGCATGACTATGCCTACGCCGCGACCCTCGATGAGCTCGGATTTACGCCCTCGCAAGGCGTCGCGATCGTGTTGTCAGGTACCGCTGACGGCTGGTCGGCTCAGGCATCACACCCCGGTACGTCGGCTACGTGCGAGGTCTTTGTCGGAACTGGCTCGGGCTCCATCGCGCAAAACGAAGGCATGGTGACCTGCTCGACGGGTAGCTGATCCCGGCTTCGATTCGCCACACGTTGCGCCGTTCGAATTGAACGAGGTCTGTCGAGCCACCGTGTAAAGAGGCCCATTGGGTCATCGTAGCGCCCCCCACGTGCTTCGATTGTGAGGTCATGATGCGATCTCACTCTCGGGGCAGCAGCCTCATCGAACTCGTGACCACGATGGTCGTTGCCGGGGTTGTGCTCGGCAGTTCGTTGGTCGGAACCGGGCGGCTGCGAGACCGTTGGGCGACCGAGGCGGCGCGCGATGCTGCCATCGGCCTGTTCTTTGAAGCCCGCAGTCGAGCGATGATTCAGCACGATGCTACTGGCGTGCGGCTCTTTGTACAGACGAGCGCTCTGCCTATTGTAGGCCTCGAAGCCTCCTCACCCACCTGTCTCCCCGTCTTGGCATGAAGCAGATCACGTTTCGCACCGCTGGCGAATCTCATGGACGCGGTTTGATCGCGCTTATCGAGGGCATTCCGGCGGGTCTTTCGCTTCAGATGGAGCGCGACATCGACCCGGAGCTTCAGCGCCGCCAGGGCGGCTATGGGCGGGGGCGCCGTATGCAGATCGAGTCGGATCGTGCCGAGGTGATCTCGGGGGTTCGCCTTGGCGAGACCCTTGGGTCGCCGATCACGATGGCCATCTGGAATCGCGACTGGGAGAACTGGACGCAGGCCATGGGGGCCGAGCCCCCCCCGGCCGACGTGAATCCCAAGGCACTGCGCAGCATGTATCTACCTCGGCCCGGGCACGCCGATCTGGCGGGCGTTCTCAAATACGACCGGCGTGACACGCGTGACGTACTGGAGCGAGCTTCGGCACGAGAGACTGCCGCCCGAGTCGCCTGTGGGGCTGTCGCACGCGCCTTTCTGCGGGAATTCGGGATCAAGATCGGCAGTCATGTCACGGCCGTAGGCGGCATCGAGGCCACCCTGCCCGAGATTCTGCCCGAAGAGTTGAACGCGGCTGTCGACAGCGATCCGCTTCGGTGTCTTGACCCTGAGGCCTCCTCGCGCATTCGGCAGGCCATTGACCAAGCCAAAGAAAGCGGAGATACGCTCGGGGGGGTCTTCGAGGTCGTCGTGCGTGGGCTTCCCGTGGGCCTCGGAAGCCACGTTACATGGGATTCGCGTCTTGACGGTCGGCTGGCGCAGGCGATGATGTCGATTCAGGCGATCAAGGCCGTGGAAATTGGAGACGGCGTTGCCGGCGCAGGCAACCCGGGCACCCGGGTACACGATCCGATCGTTCGGGCCGAAGACAAGCCCCGCACCGGTGGTCTTGGGCGTGCATCAAATCGAGCCGGTGGGCTCGAGGGGGGCATTACAACCGGCGAGCCGCTGGTGATTCGCGGCTACATGAAGCCGATCTCGACACTGCGCAACCGTCTTCCCTCGGTCGATTTGCGTGACGGCTCTGAGGCTGATGCGGCCACGGAGCGCAGCGACGTCTCGGCGGTTCCGGCCGCGGGGGTGATCGGAGAAGCCATGGTCGCCCTCGTGGTGGCCGACGCATTTCTTGAGAAGTTTGGCGGAGATTCCGTCGGTGAGGTGCGCCGCAATTTCGAGGGCTATCTCGCCCATCTCTCGCAACGAGGCTTCGGTGAGCGAGAGCTCTGAGCTGAAGCGCGTCGTACTCGTTGGGTTCATGGGGGCCGGCAAGAGCGCGGTCGGCCGAAGAACCGCCACCCGTCTTGGCTGGCAGTTCGTCGATGTCGATGCGCAGATCGAGGCGCAGGCGGGCAAGAGCATCGCCCAGATCTTTCGAACCGAGGGAGAGCCCGCATTTCGCGAGATCGAGCACCGCATTACGCTGGACCTGTTGCAGCAGAGCGAAGTCGTGATCTCCACCGGCGGCGGTTGGCCGGTGCGAGACGATCGCATGGGACAGCTGCCCGACGGAACGTTATCGGTGTGGCTGGTGGTAGATGCGGCCGCCGCGGTCGCCCGTGGGAACCGTTGGCCGGGCACGCGACCGCTGCTGAACGACCCGAATCCGATGCAGCGGGCACGCCAACTGCTGGCGGAGCGAACACCCGAATATTCGCGTGCCGAACTGCACTTGGAGACCCATGGGGCTTCCCCTGCAGTGCTTGCCGGCCGCATTGTGCACTACATAAGGGGGCAGGAACACTGACCGGTATCGGTCGCGGCGGGGTCTCCCCGCAAGCTGTCCTTTCTCGAACCTGGTAAGTCAGATGGCGAAGAACCTGGTCATCGTCGAATCTCCGGCGAAGGCGCGCACAATCGGTCGCTACCTCGGTAGCGGCTACGACGTTGCTGCGTCTGTCGGTCACGTTATGGACCTGCCGAAGAAAGAGCTCGGCGTCGATGTCGACCATGGGTTCACACCAACCCTTGAGATCATTCATGGCAAGGGCAAGGTGATTCAGGACCTCAAGTCTCGGGCTCGCGAGGCGGAACGGGTCATTCTCGCGACCGACCCGGATCGCGAGGGCGAGGCCATCGCCTACCATGTTGCCGATCAGTTGGGCTTCAACCGTGATCCGTCGCGCTTTGACCGCGTCGAATTCCGGGAGATCACCAAGGCTGCGGTGCAAAAAGCCATGGAACGGCCCGGAGCCCTCGATATGAAGAAGATCGAGGCTCAGCAGGCCCGACGGATTCTCGACCGACTCGTGGGATATCAGGTCAGTCCGTTTCTCTGGAGCCCCATTCGCCCAGGCCTGAGCGCCGGACGCGTTCAGACGGTTGCCTTGCGTCTGATCTGTGAGCGCGAAGATGAGATTCGGGCGTTTGTGCAAGAAGAGTATTGGTCGCTGACGGCGCACCTTGAGCGCGAGGCTCAGGGCTTCGAGGCGAAGCTCCACAAGATTGACGGCAAGACGTTCGTGATCGGTAGCGAAGACGAGGCCCAAGCGGCGGTCAGTGCAATCTCCGGAGTCGATTTCGTGGTGGGCGAAGTGAAGCGGCGCGAGCGGCGCAAGAACCCGTTCCCGCCGTTTACGACGTCGACGTTGCAGCAAGAAGCGGCCAAGCGACTCGGCTTCTCAGCCAAGCGCACGATGGGAACCGCGCAGCGTCTCTACGAAGGGGTCGAGATTCCCGGACGTGGTGCGGCTGGTCTCATTACCTACATGAGAACCGACTCGACCCGTGTGTCACCGACGGCGGTCGCAGCTGCCCGTGGCTGGATTGAGGGCGAATTCGGGTCGGATTACCGCCCAGACGCACCCCGAGAGTGGGGAGACAAGAAGCAGAAGGGCGCCCAAGAGGCGCACGAGGCGATCCGGCCGACCGACGTGCAGCTGCACCCAAGCGAGGCGGCGCGTCATCTGGAAAGCGACCAGGCACGGCTGTACGAGCTGATCTGGTTGCGCTTTGTCGCCAGTCAGATGTCGTCGGCCGTGTATGATACGACAACGGCTGACTTTGATCTGCCGGGTCGTGACGGGCGCCAATATCTGTACCGGGCCACTGGTTCGGTCGTGAAGTTCCAGGGCTTCACCCGGTTGTACCTCGAGGCGACCGAAGAGGGTGACCACCGACGTCTCGACGATCTGGAGCCGTTGCCGCCCCTCGATCGCGGGCAGCAGGCCGACCTGCG
>CAYVPD010000167.1:0-4368 GCA_964453545.1 uncultured Gemmatimonadaceae bacterium | reverse complement strand
CCGTCAGCGCCTGCCGCAGGCGCTGAGGCCGCTTGGCGCGCAGCCACGCGGTCGAGAGCCAGCCGGTGAGATAGAAGCCGGCGAAGCCGCCGCCCGCGCCGATGGCGGATTGCGTCAGGCCGAGTCCCCCGGGCAGAGCAGCCAGGCCGAATCCAAGCACCGTTCCGCCGACCGAGAGTGCATCGGGGATCAGGTAGAAGCGGGCGTCGGCGAGCGCGATGGCAAGCAGCAGGCTCCCCAAGACGGCCGTGTGCAGCGCCCCGAGAGTGAGGCCGTAGTGAGCCACGATGGCGATGCCGGCGGCAACACCGGCCAACTCGACTACCGGGTGCTGGGCCGAGATCTTGGCGGCACAGGCCCGGCAGCGCCCGCGTTGCCAAAGCCAACTCCACACGGGCACGAGCTCGGAAGCTTGGAGCGGGGTGAGGCACGCATCGCACGCCGAGCGGGGGGCAAGCACCGAGCGACCCACAGGCCAGCGAAGCGCGGAGACGTTTATGAACGAGCCCAACGCCCCTCCCAGCAGGCCGGCCATCACCAACCCGGCGGCGTGCGTCATGGGGCCGTCGGGCGGCGCGTCAGCGCATAGGTCAGAAGCGC
The DNA here is from genome assembly GCA_964453545.1 of uncultured Gemmatimonadaceae bacterium. Classification (GTDB taxonomy): domain Bacteria; phylum Gemmatimonadota; class Gemmatimonadetes; order Longimicrobiales; family Gaopeijiaceae; genus Gaopeijia. The sequence goes on along the minus strand of CAYVPD010000167.1, from coordinate 3,768 downwards.
GCCGGCGACCGCCACATTCAGGGACTCGGTGCCCCCGGGCATGGGTACGGCAATCTTGTCTGTGGCTGCTGCAACAATCTCGGCCCGGGCGCCCTGACCCTCGCTGCCGAGCACCAGGGCCCATCCCGCAGCGAGGGCACTTGCCCCGAGGGCGTCAATATCGTGCCCGCCGGTGTCGGCTACCCAGAGCGGCACCCCGCTGGTCGCGAGGGCATCGGCGACCGCTGCCCAATTCGAAGTGACCAAGGGCATGCGAAACGAGCTGCCAGCGGCGGAGCGCACGGCTTTGGGATTCCATGGGTCGACGGTGCCGTCGAGCGCGATCACTCCGTCGAGGGCAAAGGCCGCGGCAGTGCGCACGAGCGTGCCCACGTTGCCGGGATCCTGAATGCCGTCGAGCACGAGCAGCCGCGCTCCGGTACGTATCACCTCAGGCAGCTCGACGCGCGGTTCGGCCACGACCATGAGTACGCCTTGGTGTGCTTCGGTCGCCGACAGCACGGCGAGCTCTGCGTCGTCCACCCAGGTCACGTCGAGCCCGATGCCGTGGAGGGTGTCACCTGCCGGCTGCGCCAGATGGGCGGCCAGGTCGGGGGCGAGGTCGTGCAACCGCGGTGAGGCGACAAACCAAGGGGCTCGCCCGGCGTCGCGGCGGGGGGCGGGCTCCTGCAGCGCCGCCCACACTTCGCCGACAGCCCGCGGTCCCTCGACGAGCACCAGCCCCTCGCGCTCCCTCGACTTGCGGCGCTGCAGGCGGGCGATGAGCCGCGTTCGGCTCTGGCTCAGGACTGGCATGACGACTCGCCAGGCACCCAGCGCCAAGGCGCGGGGTGCCGCCCGCCCCTCGCCTTTCGTACGATTGCTGCTGTACGCCGCGTGCTCACCCTTATGCCTTCGACGCCGATATGCCTGTGGCTCACTCGACCCCCACCGCCGTTGCCCTCACCATCGCCGGATCTGATTCGGGCGGAGGCGCAGGCATTCAGGCCGATCTCAAGACCTTTCAGGCGTTCGGCGTCTTCGGCACCTCGGTCATCACCGCGATTACCGCCCAGAACACCACCGGGGTCTACGGCGTGCATGCCGTGCCCGTCGACCTCGTGCGTCAGCAGGTCGAGGTCGTGGTCGACGATCTGGCGCCAGCCGCGGTCAAGACCGGCATGCTCGCCACGCGCGAGCTCGTCGAAGCGGTGGCCGATGCGATCGACGCGCATCGTCTCAAGGCCTTTGTACTCGACCCCGTCATGGTCGCGACGAGCGGCGATCGCCTGCTGGCTGAAGATGCCGTCGATGCTGTACGCACCCGTCTGCTCCCGCTTGCCGCGCTTGTCACACCCAACACGCATGAGGCCGAGCTGCTGCTCGGGCACGAGGTCAAGACGCCTGAAGATCTCAGCCGCGCGGCGCGCGCCTTGGTCGAGCTCGGCGCGCGGGCCGCTCTGGTCAAGGGTGGACACCTCGAGGGTGACGAGGTGGTCGACCTGCTCTGGGACGGAAGCCACGAGTACGTCTGGCGTCATCCACGAATCAAGGGCCGTGAAGCGCATGGCACCGGCTGCACACTCTCGGCGGCCGTGACCGCGGGGTTGGCGCAGGGCCGTACGCTCGAGGTTGTGGTGGGCGAGGCCATCGACTTCGTCGCACGTGCACTCGAGTCTGCCCCGCAGCTCGGGCGCGGTTCGACCCCGCTCAATCACATGGTCTCCGCCCGCCAGCACGTCTGACCTCGCGGCACAGCGCCGACTCGGCAGGTTCATGCCAACGCCGACGAGACGGGCCAGCGCTCAAGTACCCCGCGAACCAGCTGTTCGAGGCGCTCGCCGGCTTCAGCCGCAACCTGCATCACCTCGTCGTGAGACAGCTCGTCTCCCGACAGCCCCGCGGCTGCATTGGTGACCAGCGAAAAGCCGAGGCAGCGCATGCCCAACGCCCGTGCCACGAGCACTTCGGGCACGGTCGACATGCCGACGGTGTCAGCTCCGATGCGCTCGAGCATGCGAATCTCGGCGGGCGTCTCGTAGGCCGGACCCGTCAGCGCTGCGTACACGCCCCGTGGCAGGCCAATGCCCAACTCGCCCGCGACCGCTTCGGCCAACGCGATCAGTTCGCGATCCCATGCGGCCGTCATGTCAGGAAAGCGCACCTCTCCCGGCGCGACCGGGCCAATCAGCGGGCTGCGAAACTGCAGGTTCAGGTGGTCTTCGATCGCGACCAGCGTACCGGGAGTGAGGTCTCGCCGAATCCCGCCGGCGGCATTGGTCACGATCATCGACCTGACGCCGAGTGCGTGCGCCATGCGAATCGGCAGGGCAACCACCTCGGCCGGGTGCCCCTCATAGATGTGATAGCGGCCCTGCTGCATTAGCACGCGTCGACCCGCGATTTCAGCCGCGACATAGCGACCGGCATGACCCTCGACGCCGGGCTTCGTGAAGCCCGGCAAGGCATCAAAGCTTACGGTGGCCACAGCGTCGACTCGATCAGCCAGCGGACCCAGTCCTGATCCGAGCACGATGAGCACGTCGGGGGTCCATGGCAGATGCGTGGCCAGTACGTCAGCGGCCTTCTGAGCCTGATTCATACCAGCATTCCTGCGACGGTCGCCGTGAGAAATGCCGCAATCGTACCTCCGACCATTGCCCGCAGTCCGAGACGCGAGAGGTCGCTGCGGCGCTGTGGCGCGATACCGCCGATGCCCCCGATCTGGATGGCGATCGACGAGAAATTGGCAAATCCCGAGAGGGCGTAGGTGGCAATGATTACGGAACGCGGCTGAAGACCCTCTCCGCTCCCGAGCAGCGACGACAGCTGCAGGTAGGCCACAAACTCGTTGAGCACGGTCTTGAGCCCCATGAGCTCTCCCACCACGCGCGCATCGGCCCACGGCACGCCCATGATCCAGGCGACCGGGGCCAGCACGAAGCCGAAGACGCTCTGCAGACTGAGTCCGTCGAAGCCCACGAGGCCGGCACCCCATCCCAAGAGAGCATTGACCAGCTCGATCAGGGCGATGAACGCGAGCAGCATGGCCCCGACATTGAGCGCCAGGTGGAGCCCTTCGCCGGCACCGCGTGCTGCGGCGTCGATCACGTTGGCATCGGGTCGATCAACTTGGATCGTCAGTTTGCCTGCCGTCTCAGGCGTGTCTTCTTCGGGCACCATCAGCTTGGCCACGACCAGGGCCGCCGGCGCCGACATGACCGAGGCGGCCATGAGGTGCCCGGCAATGTCGGGAAAGAACGCTACGAGCATGCCGACGTATGCGGCCATCACGCCGCCAGCCACGGTCGCAAACCCGCCCGTCATGACGGCCATGAGCTCAGATCGTGTCATCGATGAAATGAACGGCTTGATCAGCAAGGGCGCCTCGGTCTGGCCCACGAAAATGTTGCCCGCCGCCGACAGGGTCTCGGCACCCGAGGTCTTCATCGTGCGTTGCATGACCCAGGCCACACCCTTCACGATCACCTGCATGAGCCCCAGGTGGTACAGCAGCGTCATCAGCGACGAGAAGAAGATGATGGTCGGCAGCACGTTGAAGGCGAAAAAAGCGCCGGTCTGTGCGACCATCTGCGGTGCGGCGTCGATGGGATTGTTCGTGCCGGGCACGCCCATACCGACAGGTACCGTGTTGAACACGAGGTCGCCGAAGATGAAGCGGGCCCCGTCGACCGTGAAGCCAAGCAGTGCCACGACCACATCATTCATCGTGTCGAAGAAGATCGCGCCGATGGGCGTCTTCAAGATGAAGACGGCGAAGACGAGCTG
>CAYVPD010000166.1:0-4393 GCA_964453545.1 uncultured Gemmatimonadaceae bacterium | reverse complement strand
AGCCTGCGCAGGAGCGACGAGTCCCCCTTGCGCCCGCGCCCGAAGCCGTGGTCAACGAAGCCCTGAACTGAACCCGATCGGAGACGACACCGTGAACTTCCTCACTGGCAGGCACATTCCACGTCGGACGTTTATCCGGGGCCTCGGCGCCACGATTTCGCTCCCGATGCTCGACGCAATGGCTCCTGCGGGTCAGCTGTTCGGTCAGAGCCCCGCGGCGTCAGAAGGCCGGCGTCTCGTGGCCATCGAAATGGTACACGGCGCCGCTGGCGCTTCGAAGTACGGTCTGGAGCAGAACCTTTGGGCTCCCGCACAGGTCGGTCGTGACTTCGATCTGACGTCCAGCGCGCTCAGCCCGCTCGATGCCTATCGCAAGTACATGACGATCGTATCGAATACTGACGTGCGCATGGCTGAAGCGTTCGAGCCCGAAGAGATCGGGGGCGACCACTTCCGCTCCAGTGCCGTATTCCTTACGCAGACGCGCCCCTTCCAGACCGAAGGGTCGAATGTGCGTGTCGGTCAGTCGCTCGATCAAATGTTCGCCGAGCGCTACGGCCAGGGCACGCCGATCCCGTCCATGCAGCTGTGCATCGAGCCGGTAGACCAGTCGGGTGGTTGCGCCTATGGCTATGCGTGCGTTTACACCGACACGGTCAGCTGGGCCTCGGAGACTGAGCCGCTGCCCATGATCCGCGATCCTCGTGTGGTCTTCGACCAGCTGTTCGGGGCCGGTGGTACGGCCGAGCAGCGTGCACTGCGTCGTCGCACCAACATGAGCATTCTCGACTGGGTGACCGAAGAGGTCGCAGATCTCAAGCGGGCGGTGAGCGTCGAAGACCGTCGTCGCATCGATCGCTATCTCGACAACATTCGGGAGATCGAGCGCCGTATCAGCATGGTTGAGGCCCGCAATTCGAGCGGTGAGGCTCGTGAGCTGCCTACGGCTCCGGCGGGCGTGCCTGACTCGTTTGAAGAGCACGTCAAGCTGATGTTCGACCTGCAGGCGCTTGCCTTCGCGTCAGACATCACGCGTGTTTTCTCCTTCAAGATGGGTCGTGACGGTTCGGCCCGCGTGTACCCGGGCAGTGGCGTCGACAAGCCCTTCCACCCGGCGTCGCACCACGGAGACAACGAGAACAACGTTCTCGACTTCGCGCAGATCAATCGGTACCACGTCAGCATGCTCCCCTACTTCCTCGACAGCCTCGCTTCGATCGAAGAAGACGGCTCGAGCCTGCTCGACAAGACCACGATCATCTACGGTTCGCCCATGGGTGACCCGAACGTGCACAACCACAAGCGTTGCCCGCTCATTCTGCTGGGAGGAGATGCGGCGCGTGTGGCCGGCGGTACGCACTTGCGTGCTCCCGATGGCACGCCGATGGCCAACGTCATGCTGTCGCTGATGCATGAGATGGGCCTCGAAGACAAGAACGGGTTCGGAGACGCCACCGGCGAGTTCTCGTTCACCAACGCCGGCGTTGCCGCCGCCGACCCGCTGTGAGCCGGGGGGTGACGGTGCGTTCGTCGGGGTGGGGTCGCTTGCAGGTGCGTCTCGCAGCGTTCGTTGCCCTGTCAGGGGTGATCGCGCTGGTTGCCTTCCGGGCACCTGAGGCTCCGGTGGCCACGGCGGCCATGCACAACAATGCCGACGAAGTTCGTGAGTTGCTGAAAGAGGGGGCTGACGTCAACGCCGCGCTGGGTGACGGAATGACGGCCCTTCACTGGGCCGCCTACAACGGTAACGACGCGCTCGGCAGCGTGCTGCTCTATGCAGGAGCCAACCCAGAGGCAGCAACCCGTATCGGGCACTATACGCCCATGATGATCGCGGCCCAGCAGGGTCACGGCGACATGGTCGCGAAGCTGCTTGAGGCGGGTGCTGATGCGCGGGCGACCACGACGACCGGCGTCACTACGCTTCACATGGCCGCCGCTTCGGGCAGCGCCACAGCGGTACGCTCGCTGATTGCCCACGGGGCCGACGTCAATGCGATGGAGTCTGCATGGCAGCAGACTCCTCTCATGTGGGCCGCCAATGAGGGCCGGATCGAGGCCGCTCAGGTGCTGATCGATGCCGGAGCCGACTTGGAGGCCGCTTCGGCTGCCGTCGATGTGAAGACACTCGAAGAAGAAGATGCGGTAGAGGGTCGTGAGCGCAGAGAGCGTATGGCGGCGATCCGTGCTGAGCGTCTTGCCGAGGCTGCAGGTGCTGAGCAAGCTGTAGAGGCTGAGGCTGCCCCTGCTGCCGCAGCCGCTGCTGACGATCTCAGAGGTACAGCAGAGCCGTCTGAACCCGAGGCCGAAGCCCTACAGGCCGAGCCCGCGGAGGAGGCAGCAACTGAGCCGACGGCTGAAACGGCCGAGGCCCCACAGGGGGAGCCCGACCGTGATGTTGCGGCAGGTGCCCCGCAGGGTGGTCCGTCCGCCGGAAATGAGCCGGCTCCCTTGAGCTTCGGCGATCTGGTTGGTGGCCACGGTGGCCTGAATGCCCTGCACTATGCGGTTCGCGAGGGACACGCCGAGGTGGCTCTCGCACTGCTTGATGCCGGTGCTGACATCAATGCGCGCAGCGGTGGGGACCAGTCGACTCCCCTCGTTGTCGCCACGATCAACGGACACTTCGATCTGGGCCTCGAGCTTCTGGCACGCGGCGCTGACGTCAACTTGGCCTCAGGCGCAGGTGTGACCCCGCTGTTCGGCGCGATCAACGTGCACTGGGCACCGAAGGCTCTGTACCCGCAGCCGAAGGCACACGAGCAGCAGCAGGTCTCCTACCTGGAGTATATGGAGCGGCTGCTCGACGCGGGAGCGGACCCCAATGCCCGGGTCGACCGTCATGTTTGGTTCATGTCGTACAACTTCGACCTGCTTGGCGTAGATACGGGTGGCGCCACCGCCTTCTGGCGTGCGGCCTATGCAACCGATGTGGCCGCCATGAAGCTGCTCGTTGCGCATGGTGCCGATCCGGAGATCCCGACGCGCAAGCCCGTTGAGCGGCGGCGCCGGGGTGGGGGTGATCAAGAAGACCAGTCGGGCCTTGAGCCGATTCCGGTCGGTGGTCCTGGCGTCTACGCGATTCATGCGGCGTCGGGTGTAGGCTACGGCAAAGACTTCGCCGCCAACTCGCACCGCTATGCACCCGATGGATGGATGCCGGCGATTCGATATCTGATCGAAGAGCTGGGCGCTGATGTAAATGCGCGCGACTACGAGGGCTTCACCCCGCTGCACCACGCCGCCGCTCGCGGTCACGTTGAGATGATCGAATACCTTGTCTCGATGGGTGCAGATCCGACGCTGATTGCGCGCCGGGGGCAAACCACTGCTGACATGGCCAACGGCCCTGTGCAGCGGGTTCAGCCCTTCCCTGAGGCCGTCTCTTTGCTTGAGAGCCTGGGCAGCAAGAACAACAACAACTGTCTGAGCTGCTGAAGCCAGACGGTGGTCGGGACAGACTCCCGGCCTGAGCGACAAAGAGAAAGGGGGCGGCATCTTCGCGAGATGCCGCCCCCTTTTCCTTGCTCCAATACTAGCGTACGGCTACCGGCCCATGTGCGCCCGGCCAACCGCAAGAGCCTCAGGCTGCGTAACGATGATCATGCGAAAGCCCTGATCCAGGCGCATGGCAATGTCATCAACACCCGCCGTCACACCACAGGCCACATCAAACTCGAGGCAGGCCGCGAGCACGGCCTGGATTGCGGCCTCTACCGCCTCCATATCGCCCTCGTAGGCACGGCGCAGGTCACCCGGACCGGCGGTGACGATGGACAGGCCCTGCGTTGCCACGATATCACGAACGTTTGCAATGCCCTCCTGGTCTTCGACAATCAGAACATCAAGACCTGAATCGCCAAGGGGCCACGGCGAGCCCATCGACTCGACCGAAGCCACGGCCTCGTCGGCCGTCTGGACATGCGGAAAGACGATGCCGGCCACTCCAGCTTCGAGAGCATCGGCCACACGGGTCGCCGCAGTCTCCGGATCGAGGTGGATGGCCGGAATGCGCAGCCACACCGGCTGAGCAGGCACACCCTGAGCTGCCGCACCCTCACTCATGCCCTGCATGTATGCGCGCATGCCATCAAGGTCAAAGGGACCGCTTTCCATCGAATACAAAATGAAGTCGGCTTCCTGCTGGGCGACGATCGCCTGTCCCTGCTCCTGCGTCATCGGCCCGGAGAAAACCCCGAAGATGGCCTGACCCTCGGCCAGCAGTGCGGCGAGGCCTTCTGCGCCCGTTGCCGAGGCGGTCTCGACTTCACCTGCAGGGTCGGCTGCGTCGGGGGCGCCGGAACTGCAGGCCGAAAGGGTAACAATCCCGGCCAGAAGAACAGGCCCGAGACGAGCGGTCCGAAATGCTGACATGGCAAGGCTCCTGAAATGG
>CAYVPD010000165.1:0-4395 GCA_964453545.1 uncultured Gemmatimonadaceae bacterium | reverse complement strand
CCATCGACCGGGTTGCACAGCGCATCGCCGGCGCTCAGGTCGTGCGCTTCGAGGCGGGCCATCTCGGCCCCGAAGACGCGCCCGATTTCGTCGCCTCTTGGGTCGAAGCTGCGACGAGCTGACAGGCTGATCTCCGACAACCAAGCCCCCAAAAGCCGATCGGCCGAGGCCCCCTCAGTGGGAACCTCGACCGATCGACCCTCGCGTCGAGTATCTCTACACGTCTGAATCAGCCGCCGTCGGTAGTCTCGGCCTCAGCAGACGGATTGGGATACCCAATCTGGGTAATCCCGGGCCAACCAGTTCCACGGGTGGCCGTCGTGCCATACTGCGGCAGGTTCGCACCCTGATGACAGGTGGAACACTGCAGCTTCGGTCCATCACCCATCGGCCCGAGCCGGTAATCCGGCCACTCGGCCTGCAGGGGCACCAGATACTCCGTGTTCAGGTGCCGGACCATGCGAAGTCCACGTAGCGCCGTCACTCGCTTGGGCGAACTCTCATCCCAATCGGCAAAGCGCGCCGTGTTGTGGCAGAAGGTGCAGTTCACCCCCAACGCATTGGACATGTGCGTCATGAGCTGGTAGGTGTAGACCGTCTGATTGATCGACTGACGATTACGCTGCCCCGGTCCCGAGAAAATGTAGGGCCCTTGAACACGGGCACCCTCACGGTCCAGGTAGTTGCGCAGCGGCTGGTTCTCGTCGGTATAGAACCAGTAGTTCGTCGGCACCGGATTGCTCTGGTGGCATGTCCAGCAGTTGACGCCCTTTTCTTCACCCACGTGGGCGGCCCAGTTCGTGTTGATGTCCTGGGTCATCTGGATCATGCGTCGCGAGACGATCTTGGTGTAGTTCGCGTCAGACGCGTAGTTCACGCTGTCTGCCGTCTGCACGTGGCAATACGCGCAGCCCTCGTCTTTGGCCACCCATTCCACGAGTGACTGCATGAAGAGGTTGAACTACACTGCACTCAGGTGACCAAGCACCTGAACATTCTGATACGTTCCGGCAGGAGCGGGCTCCATCTTCGGAATCTGCGGTGGTGTCTGCGGAATGCGTGCAGCCAACGCCTGAACCGAATCGAAGACGGTCTGTCGATTGTTGTTGTCTTCGATGCCCAGACCCCGATAGCCGGTCTGCGTAAAGTCTTGCGGCGGCACTTCGCACCCGGCCACGGCAAACGCCAAGACCGAGGCTGCAAGCACCGTCTTCAACCGAAGCCAGTTCATCGTGCACCTCCCATGTTGGCACCGACCCCATCGAGACCCGGGTAGGTCATGGGCGGAGCGGTCTGGTAGGGTGCCTCGAGCTCGCCTGGCTGAACCGGCACGGCGGGAGCCTCATAGACGTCCGGGTAGTCCGGAACGATGCCATGCTTGAGGCCCCAACGATACCAGTTGTCGACGACCGGACCGGTGATGGCGATCGCAAGACCGCCGGTGATCACCGTCAGAATCGCGAACCAGTAGGCCCAGCGGTGAATCGATTCCATGTTGGCATTGAAGCCCATGGTCCACCGCCAGAACACCATCGTCCGCTCTGCAGCCGTACCGGGATCGGTGCTCTGATCGATTTCGCGTTCTCCGCCCATCTTGGCCGTGGCCAAAATCGTGGCCGCGTGCATCGCAAAGAGCAACACCGAGCCGTAGAAGAACACAATCGAGAGCATGTGGAACGGATTGTAGAACAGATTTCCGTGCCGCATGGAGAGACCCGCGGTCCAATGCAGATGCGAAATCAGGCCGAAGGGTACCGCCTCACCCCACGCACCCATGAGAATCGGGCGAATGAAGCCAACCACCAGATAGAGAAAGATTGCGGCGGCAAATGCCCAGGCGACGTGCGTACCAAGTCCGAGTGCGCGAGCCCTCAGATACATGCGCAGCCACCAGAGTATGATCGAGAAGGTCAGGAAACCTCCTGCGACCAGCCACCAGCCTCCCTCCATCATCGGCGGGAATCCCAGCCCGTAAGCCGGTGAGGGCGGATCCAGCGACAGCCACGGCAGCAGTCTGATGAACTCCAGGAAGTTCCAGTCGACCTGGTACAAGAACCACAGCCCCATGATCTCGATGGCAGCAAGGCCAAAGGCCAGAGATGCGATTCCCAGAGCACCAAGCCACACTGGTCCGACCTGTGCGTCGCCAAAGCGACCCAGCAGACGGCTCGTAAAGCCGGGCTTGCCAACGCGACCCCATTCCGAATCCTCGGCAGCAACGCCGGGATCCAGTGGCCCGTGGACCTGCACCTGTGTGATCAGGTTCTGATATTCACTCATAGTAGTGTCTCCTCAGAACCAGAGTGGAAGGTTGAGCCACCAATCCCACCACTCCGGCCATCCCCGCGTCCAGATCGGTCCACTGATCACGATGCACAGGGCGGCCCAGATGCCGGCATTCAGCGCCAGGAACAGACCCAGGCGATGGATGCCGATGGCGCCGATGGAGTATCCGATGGTGTCACGGAAGTACGTGTTTTCGTGCTCGCTCGTCTTGATCGGCTCACCCTTCGGCGGTGACAACACGGACAGAATCAATCCGCCGTGCAGACCCAGCGCGAGAATGGTCGTGAAGAAGAACGTCGCGGCCAACATGTGGACCGGGTTGTAGTGGAAGTTCAGGTACTGGTACCCGACGTTCGACACCCAGTCGAGATGCGAGATGATGCCGTAAGGGAATCCATGTCCCCAGGCACCCATCAGCAGCGGACGGAAGACTACCAACGTCACGTAGGCAAACACGGCAACCGCATATGCCACGGGAATGTGGTAGCCCATACCGAGCTTTCGCGAGATCTCCGCCTGCCGGAGGACCCACGACCCGAAGGCACCAACTGCACAGACCGTGATGATCTGCCACAGTCCACCTTCTTGAAGCGGGGCCAGGCCAAGGCCGTATTCCAGCGGGGGAGGCGCAATGTTGATCTGCCAGAGATTCCAGGACTGGCTGGCCAGTCCTTCTCCGACAGCTGCGCCGTAAACGATCAGTAGAGTCCCGACGAGGGTGAAGAACATCGTGGTAACGCCGAAGAACCCCACATAGAACGGACCCACCCAGAAATCGAAGAGATCACCCCCGACGAGGGTGCCTCCACGAACCCTGTATTTCCGCTCAAAATTCAGCATTGCCATGATGATTGCTCCTGGTTTTCGAACCAGTTACCGGGCTCCCGGGTGGGCTCTCGGACGAGAGTCCACCCGGGATTTCGGGGTTTCACCGCGTCCTTACGGAAGCGGCGCCATCTGAGCCGCCGTCGTCGACTCACCCTTGAAATCAAGGAAGTCAAACGTGGTCGTGCTCAGCATCACGAAGTGAAGCGTGATGGACGAAACAGTGATCATTACCGCCAAGGCAGTCAGCGCCCTGCGCGGATCGAAGATCATCCAAATACCGTGCATGATTCTCTCTCCTGTTTGAGGCGCTTAGCCGAAGAAGCTCCAACCACCAAGCGAGAAGCCCACCATCGTGTGCGCGACCGTCGAAGCGAGCGCGCTCAAGATGAAGTACTTCATGAAGGCGGCGTGGAATTCCTTCGCCTGGTCTTCAGTGAGTCCAGTGCTGTTCATTTTGAATCTCCACGTTGATGAATACGGTGAGTGCCACTACTTAGGACGTAAGCACCCACACTGTGCGAGTTGTCCGCGACCGATCCTCCGAACGGTACGGGTGAGGGGTGGGAATGCGGCGCAGACTCAATGGCCTCGCGCGGAAGACCGGATGCCATTCGGCCCCGGTACGACTTGGGCGACTGTGCTTCAGGATGCGCAACGGGCACGAGGCCCGAGGGGATCGTCGCACCCATCCACACAGTACGCCCTTTTTTGATGTTCATGGTTCTCATGCCTCCGGCCGGGGCTCGGCCGGAGCCGCTCGTCGCCCGCTGAAGGTCATGTAGGCCCGCTCCACCTGTTCGCGTACGACACGACGCTCGCTCGATCCTCGCGCCAGTCGCTCAGCGAGATCACGCAGGTGTTTCGCGGTCGAAATGCGCACGAGCGGCGGAACCTGCTCGAGCAGTTCATCAAGACGCGCTCGCGCATCATCATGCCAGACCAGCAGGTCAGCCTGCGCCGCCGTCGGCGTCGCCTGTACCTGATCCATGTCGGTCGAGAGCGGCAGAATGTGAAAGAGCGCATCAAACAGCGCGTTGCAGACTTCCTGCACCATCCAGGTTGCGCCGCTGTAGCCCATCACGGGTGTGCCCGTATGCCTGCGCACGATGGCCCCGGGAAACGAGGCCGGAATAAAGCGGGCGCGCAGGCCGAGCTCAGCCGCGTAGAGCCGCTCGTTGTAGCTACCGAAGAGCAGGGTCGGGGGATGCTCAGCCAGAGAATCCTTGACCGCCACATGATCGGTCTTGCGGCCGGGGGTACGGGCTACGCTCACCGTGCAGG
>CAYVPD010000164.1:0-4425 GCA_964453545.1 uncultured Gemmatimonadaceae bacterium | reverse complement strand
ACGCTGTCAAATACCCCGTTGGAGCAGGTGGCCGCCCAGAGAGCGGCGCCGCTCTGGTTTCAGCTCTACGTCTACAAAGACCGCGAGGTGACGCGCTCGCTCGTGCAGCGAGCTGAGGCTTCGGGATGCCACGCGTTGGTGCTCACGGTCGACACCCCACTGCTGGGCAACCGCGAGCGAGAGGCACGCGTCGGCTTCCGCATGGCCGGTGGCCTCGGGGCTGGAAATCTGACCGAGGCGGGGCACGCCGAGCTGCCCGGCGCAGACGGAGCGTCCGGGCTCGCCCGCTACGCGCATCGGCTGCTGGATCCCGATCTGACGTGGCGTGACGTCGAATGGCTGCGCTCGATTACGAAGCTGCCGGTTGTGGTGAAAGGGCTGGTGCATCCCGCTGATGCGCGGCTTGCCGCCGACGCCGGGGTCGCGGGCATCGTCGTCTCGAACCACGGTGGTCGCCAGCTCGACGGCAGTATCGCGACGGCCACAGCCCTGCCCGCCGTCGTCGAGGCTGTGCAGAACACGTCTGTCGAGGTCTACGTCGACGGAGGCATTCGGCGCGGTACTGACATCGTGCGGGCCTTGGCGCTCGGCGCGCGCGCGGCGCTGGTGGGTCGCCCCGTGCTCTGGGGGCTCGCCGTCGATGGTGAAGACGGGGTGGCCACTGTGCTCGACCTGCTCCATGCCGAATTCGATCGAGCCTTGGCGCTTTGTGGCTACCGCTCCCCGCAGCAGTTGCGGAGTGCGGGGCACGAACTGCTGGAGTGACAAGCGTTCACGCTGGCTTCACATTACGACTGATGAAACGCCCGGTCGCTCCCGATCGGGCTACTCGAGCTGATGAGGTCTTGATGATGCGGTTTTCGTCTCTGCGCTCTACATGTCTGATAGCCTCGGCCCTGTGCGGCCTCACCCTCGTGGCCTCGGCCTGCAGTGATGCACCGTCTGGTGAGGCACCACCGCCACGCCCGGTCATCGCAGTCGACCGCCCGAGCTTCGACGGTCAGAAGGCCTTCGATTTCGTGGTGCGACAGGTCGACTTTGGCCCGCGCGTGCCCGGTACTGCCGGGCATGCAGCCCAGCTCGAGTGGATGCTCGCACGACTGGACTCCCTGGCCGACAGCGTCTGGACGCAATCCTTCGAGCATCGGCACAGTGAGACGGGGCAGATGCTGGCCCTGACCAATGTGATCGCTCGTTTTTCACCCGAGGCGCAGCGGCGCATCTTGCTGCTGGCCCATTGGGACACCCGGCCCACCTCTGACATGGCCGCCGGACCCGAGCGAGACACGCCGGTGCCCGGCGCCAACGATGGCGCGTCGGGCACGGCCGTGCTTCTACAGCTGGCCGAGCACCTGGCGCAGCAGCCGACGGAGCTGGGTGTCGACCTGCTCTTTGTCGACGGCGAAGACTTCGGGCCGACCACCGACGACATGTTCCTCGGGGCGCGTCATTATGCCGCGCGCTACGCCGTGGGCGACCTGCCGTCGCCCTTGCCCGAATACGGGGTGCTGCTCGACATGGTGGGCGATGCCGACCCACGCTTCCCGATTGAGGAGTATTCCGCCGGCTTTGCGCCCGACCTGGCCCAGCGCGTCTGGGGCATCGCCTCGCGGCTGGGCTACGGCACGACCTTCGTGCGCGAGATCGGGCCGGCGATCAACGACGACCATGTGCCGCTCAACGAAGCCGGACTCGCCACGATCGACATCATCGACTTCGATTACGGGCCGGGCAATGCCTACTGGCACACGCCCGACGACACACCTGACCAGGTACGCCCCGGTACGTTGCGTATGGTGGGCGAGGTCATGCTCGAACTGATCCATACCGGAGGGTGACGCGTTGAGCCACGAAATGCTCGAACCTGGGCCGCATCGCGTCGCGGTGGTGCAGGCCGAACCTCACTTCTTCGACACGCCAGCCGCCGTTCGCGACGTCATGGCGCAGACTGCGGTTGCGGCCGCGGGCGGCGCGCGACTGGTGGTCTTTCCCGAGGCCTACATCGGCGGATACCCGTGGGGGCTTGCCTTCGGAACCGCCGTGGGCGGGCGCTCTCCCGGGGGACGCCGCGTCTGGCAGCGCTACCATGAAGCGGCCATCGAGGTGCCGGGTGCAGAGACCCGAGAGCTTGCCCGTGCAGCCCAAGAGCACGGGGTCTGGTTGGCCGTTGGCGTAGTGGAACGCGACACGACGCACTCAGGCGGCACGCTCTTCTGCACGATCTTGTACTTCAGCCCTGATGGGCAGTTGGTGGCGAAGCATCGCAAGCTCAAGCCAACGGCGGCCGAGCGCTTGATCTGGGGGGAGGGCGACGGCAGCACGATGCCGGTGATCGACACCCCGATGGGGCGTGTCGGAGGCCTGATCTGCTGGGAGAACTACATGCCGTTGGCCCGCATGGCGATGTATGGTAAGGGCGTAGAGCTGTATCTGGCGCCCACGGCCGATGCCCGCCCTCGGTGGCAGGCCACGCTGCAGCACATCGCTCTCGAGGGTCGCTGCTTCGTGCTGGGGTGCAATCAGTACGTTACGCGCGACTTGTATCCCGACGATCTCGAAACTCGTGACGAGCTGCTTCGCTGGCCCGAGGTGCTGTGTCGAGGAGGGAGCGCGATCTATGCACCCGATGGGTCGTGCCTCGCAGAGCCGCTGTTTGACTCCGCGGGAATTCTCTACGCTGATCTTGATCCGGGTGAAATCGTTCGCGGAAAGTTCGACTTCGATGTGACCGGGCACTACGCCCGCCCCGACGTTTTTCAGTTCGGGGTCGATGAGACGCCGCGTTCAGCGGTCGATTACCACTCGACCTGACCCTGCTTGCTGGTGTCGACCTGCTCCGCGTCACCGTCGCCGAGCAGCACCGACTCGATCTGCCCGTAGAGAAAGTCGCGAGACTTCTGATCTCGAGGGTCCAGCCCGTAGTGGTTGATCAGCAGCGTCTGGTGCTGGAGCCAGTCTTTCCAGCAGTTCGCACAGATCTCTGCGCCGACGCGCTCGCCCAGCTCGTTGCGAAAAGGCAGACGCTCGAGCTTTGGGCCTTCGCCGCAGCGGCGGCATTGGATCATCTCCACGGGCACTCCGTTATCATTACGAGAAAGGTCAGTCAGAGCGGCGTGCACAAGCCGCTCGACACGAAGGAGCTACACCCGGAACCCGAGGTCGTGCCGTGCCCCGAACTGTCATTGCTGGAACCGGATTCCATGTGCCCGATCGGATCGTCACCAATGACGATCTGGCGCAGTTGATGGATACCTCTGACGAGTGGATTCAGGAGCGCAGCGGGATCGCTGAGCGCCGCTGGATTCAGCCCGGCACGACCGGGGCGCAAATGGGTGCGGCCGCGGCCCACATGGCGCTCGAAGAGGCCGGGATCGCGGCCGAAGACGTCGATGCCATCGTGCTCGCGACACTCAGCCCCGATCACTTCTTTCCGGGCACCGGTGTGTTCGTGCAGCGCGAGCTGGGGCTGACTGACATTCCCGCCATTGACGTGCGAGCGCAGTGCTCGGGCTTCGTGTACGGTCTGTCGGTCGCCGACGCCTTCATTCGCTCCGGGCAGTACCGCACGATTTTGCTTATCGGCGTGGAGATTCAGTCGACCGGCCTGAATGTGTCGACGCCCGGGCGAGACGTGGCCGTGCTCTTCGGAGACGGAGCCGGCGCCGCTGTGCTGCAGGCGAGCGATTCAACCGATCGCGGCGTGCTCTCCACGCATCTCCATGCCGACGGCCGCTTTGCTGAGGCCCTGTGGGCCGATGCGCCCTCGAGTCTGGGGCCAGAGCTCGTCTCGCACGATGACCTCGACGCAGGGCGCCACTACCCGAAGATGGAGGGCCGGGAGGTCTTCAAGCATGCCGTGGCGCGCATGCCTGAGGCGGCACTCGAGGCACTCGAGGCCAACGGGTTGACCCCGAACGACATTGATCTGCTGATTCCGCATCAGGCCAATCTGCGCATCTCGCAGATGGTGCAGCGACGCCTGGAGCTGCCCGACGAAAAGGCCTTCAATAACATCCAACGCTACGGCAACACGACGGCCGCGACGATCCCGATTGCTTTGGCTGAAGCCGTGCGGGCCGGGCGCCTGAAGCGGGGTGATCTGCTGTGTCTGGTGGCCTTTGGCTCCGGATTTACCTGGGGAAGTGCACTGGTGCGCTGGTAGGAGCAGGCCGTTCGTCGCATCAGGTTGCGGCAAACGCGCAATACGGCCCGTAACAAGGGCGTTGGTTTGAATCTTGCGGGTAGACCGCTCGCCCATTCCAAGATATTTTTGGCATCGCTTTTTCCCCCACTTTGACAGGGATCGTCAATGCTTACGAAGAAGAAGCTTTCTCATATCGAGCAGCGTTTGCTCGACGAGCGGACTCGGGCGCTGCGGTCACTTGGTTTGTTCGACGAGATGGCCAAGGCCGAGCGGATCCGAAC
>CAYVPD010000163.1:0-4446 GCA_964453545.1 uncultured Gemmatimonadaceae bacterium | reverse complement strand
TCCCTGCCAGAGCCAGGTCGAAAGTCGGCCGTAAGGTCGATCACCCGAACACCCTGTGCGCGCGCCGCCTGCACCCATTCAACAGCAGCCCCGTGCGGCAAGCAGCAGAACAGCAAGTCGATGCCGCCAAGCTCTGACGACGCCCGATCTTCGAAGTTCAGGCCGGGCACCGGCGAAAGGTGGCCCGCATCGGAGCGGGCTGTGGCAAACACGACCTCAACACCCGGGTGGTCCGCCAGACGCGAGAGCAATTCGAGCCCTGTGTAGCCACTTCCCCCGGCCACACCGACTCGGGGTCGAGAATTGGGCATAGTCTGCTCAGAGGGGGCTGGAGAAAGGAGTCGCTACGGGTCAAAACACGCTCTACGATAGCGACGCAGACACGCAGTTTCCAGATAAACTCCGGCTGAAATGCACGTGGGGCCGACCCCCGAAGAGGCCGACCCCACCACATCATCGTCGACAGGCCCTATGTTGGGCCCATCGTCGCTGGGTCCATCGTCGCCTTAGAACTCGAACGACAGCTGCGCCATCAGGAGACGCCCGATCTCCGGCGCACCGACGAACTCACGACGAACGTTGTTGAAGATGTTCGTCGCCGTAAGCCCGAACGTGGCACCCTCAAAGTCGGGCAGTCGGTACGAAATGTTGGCATCGAAGACCGCATACTGCTCGACGTCACCGATGAACACACCCGAGTTCATCGTGAAGGCGTCGCTGTAGCGCATGCGTGTGTCGACTGCCAAGCCTGAGAACTTGTCGTCGAAGCGCACACCGAGCGAGCCCTTGAGCGTCGGAGCGTTGAGCGAAATGTCGACGGCGCTGGTGCAGTCTCCGTCTTCATTGAAGTCGAAACACTCCTCGCTCACGAAGCTGCCGCCACCGTTGAAGCTCCAGCGGTCGGTGGCGAGGAACTGGAAGCCCAGGTCGGCGCCCCAGAGGTCGACGTCACCGAAGTTGCGGTACGTCAGGATCAGATCGCTGTTGCCGACCTGATCCGGCGAAACCGTGCCCAGCGGAATGCCGGCCAGCGTCTGCACGATCGAGCCCAGCGCCGCCGCAGGCAGCAGCCCAGCCTGCACTGCAGGGCCGAGGCGCCCAGTCACAAACGCCTGAACCGATGCTGGGTCGAAGAACACGCTCGGCGTCTCCACCCGCAGTGGCCCGACGAAGTCCTTGATCTGCGTCGAGTACACATCGGCACTCACCAGGAGTCGATCACCGATCAAGCCCTTCCAACCGGCCTCAAACGTCGTCTCGACCGTGGGCAGCATCGCGCTGATCGCCTCGGGACCACCCGCGTCGACCGGGAACGCCCGCTCGTCTTGGTTGAAGCGACGCAGCAAGGTGCCAATGTCACCCGCACCCGGGTTCAGCAGGGCCTGAGCTGCCGGTCCGAGCGACGGCGCCAGCAGCGCATTCACGAGGGGATTCCAGAGCGCCGCAGCATTGGCGGGCAGCGCCGAGCCCGGAGCAAACGGGCTGTACATGCAAAGATTCTGGAAGCCACCCGCGCACTCGTTATTGAACGTGAAGCCGGACTGCGGCACACCGAGGGTGCGAATGCCGTACCCGGCGGTACCGGGGATCGGGATCGTGCCCGCCAACAGGTCCAGGAACAGGTTGTTGGTGGTCGGCGTGGAGAAGGCCCGGTTGTACGTCACACGGAACGTGTTGGCGCCGTCGGGGCTGAACACGAGCGCGGCGCGCGGCGAGTACACCAGATCTTCGAGCCGGCTGTGCTTGTCGACACGCAGTGCCGCGACCAGGCTCAACGACTCTGAGAGCGCGGTCTCGGAGTGGAGGTAGCCGCCGACCTCATTGATGATGTCGTCGTTCTCGTTGCGGCCTGTGATGGTGCCACCCGTGCGGGGCTCGGTACGCTGGACGTCGACGCCGTAGATGAACTCCTGACGATCACCGATGTCGAACCCGTGCTGCAGCTGTCCGACCATCATGCGCGACTTGTCGATAATCGACTGTCCCGTGCGAAGCAGGTAGGTATCGCCCGCGTTGCTCTGGTTCAGGAAGCCCTGCATGAACAGGCGGCCCTTTTTCAGACGCGCCTGAGCGAAGCTGTACGACCAGTCGCGGCCCTGCCCAGCGCCCAGACCGGTCAGCTCGATCGACGACGCGAGGTTATTGTAGCCGCCGTTAAAGACGATCTCGCCGTCATCCCACGGGCGCACGTCGAGGCGTACCTCACCACCGTAGCGCTCGGTGTCGAAATCGCGCGCACCGATCAGCGGGTTCATCGGGTTGGCGCTCTGCTCCGCCACCTCGGCAGGATCAAAGTACTCCCAATCGCGACCGCGCATGTACTGACCCGAGACACGGAGACCGAAACGCTCGCTGAGGCGATTCGAGCTGCTGAACTGGGTCTGGAAGACACCCCGCTCACCACCCGCGATCGAGGCCGAATTGCCGGCCTTGTCGATCGGCGACGACGTGATAATGTGCATCACACCACGCGCCGAGTTCGGGCCGTACAATGCAGCTGCGGGCCCGAGCAGCACTTCCATGCGCTCGATGTCGGGCTGCGTGGTCGGGATCATGTTGTAGGCGTTGAACCGCAGCGACGGAACCGACGCAATACGGTTGTCAACGAGCACCAACAATCCGCCCGAAAACACGTTGTTGAATCCGCGGGTGACGACGTTGGCCGAGCTGAGGCCCGACTGCGCCACGTCCACGCCCGGCAGATTCCGGACATGATCGACCGCTGAGAGGGCGGCGCGCTCCTCAATACGTTCGTTGGAGATGATCGTGATGTTGGACGGCGACTCGAGCGCCTTCTCTTCACGACGCGACGCCGTCACCACCACCGGGTTCAGCTCGAACGCGGTCGACGACATGGCGACCTCGATTTCGGTGGTGCCGCCGGAGCGAACCTCGACGCCGTCAACGCGGGCCTGAGAGTACCCGACCAGCGTGGCTACGACCCCGTAACGGCCAGCGGGAACAGAGATGCGAAAACGACCGTCGTTTCCAGCGAGCACACTACCACCGTCAGCAAGGCCCAACACCTGAACCTGAGCCGAGCCCAAAGGCTGGCGTGTTTCGATGTCGACGACCTGACCTGTGATGGTCCCCTGCTGAGCGACGGCCGGGGCTGCGCCCACGGCGAGGACCGCGATCAGGGAAAGAAGGGTATTGCGAAAGAACGCGCGCATTTCAGTGCCTCTCGTTGAAGGAATCGGCATCAGCGCTTCACGACCCGCTCTCGGAAACGGCGGGATTTCTGTAACGGGGGCGAAAATACAATCCCGAGCGGAGGCAGGGCAATGTCTGGGTACATGAAGCAGGGATTGAAGGGGGGCGCGGCTCTGATGCTGACCTTCTTGATTGGCGCGTGTGCTGCGGCTCCCCGTCCCTTCGACGCCGGATCCGGGGGACGAAACTCTGCACCGGATCGGTTGGTGATTGTCGTCGAAAGTCAGTACAACCAAGACGTCGAGGTGCTCTTCGTTGGAGGCGCGGCCTCGTCGCGGCTTGGATATGTGGCGAGCAACACGGTCGAGCGCTTTTCTGTCGACCGAGCCCGCTTTCCTGGTCGAGGTCGAGTTCAGATGGTGGTGCAGACGCTGATCGGCGGCGAGCCGTGGGCCTCCCCTCCCCTCACGGTCGTCGAGGGCGAGGGCCTGCTCTTGCGCATCGGGTCGCAGCTGAGCTTTTCGCAACTGGTCTCCCGGCGCTGAGTCGCGGTGGCCTCGGCGCCCTAATCGCCTTCGTCAGCACCGAACGGCTCGCCCCCAAATGCTTCGGCGCCAAGCAGCATGGCGCCCTGAACTGACGGCTCGCACACGAATGCAGTAGCCTGGGCCGGCTCGCCGACTCCTGAGAACACGCCGGCCATCGCATCACACACGCGCGGCATGATCGCCCGGGGGCCTACGGCAATCAAGCCTGAGCCGCTCCCAGAGATCGCGACGCCCCAAGCCCCCGCCTCTCTGGCCGCGTGCATCGCCGCGTCGCCGGAGGGGATCAGCGGCAGCCGCATCGGGGTGTGCACCGCGTCGTCGATACCCCACGCTATGGATTGGGGGTCGGCGCTGGCGAGGCCATGCAGCAGGGTGGCGAGGCGAGCGGCCGTCGCACCCACGAGGGCATGTGGTACCTGTGCCGGGAGTGCGCCTCGTGCCTCTACCGTTCGCACCTCGACCCCGGGGGCGGCATAGGCCCAGCCCAACTGGGGGCTGAGGGGTAGCGGCGTGACCCTGAGCGCCTCTGGGTGCCCACCAACCGCGACAAGACCTCCCCACAAGATCGGGGCGACATTGTCCGGGTGCCCCTCGGCCCTCGCTGCTCGGGACAAGAGCGCGTGCCGATCAAACGTGAAGTCTCGCAGATGTCCGTGCGCGATATGGAAGGCACGCGCGGCCCCGAGTAACAGCCCCGCCACGCGCGCAGCCGCCGACGATCCGAGCCCACGAGCCACGGGGATCT
>CAYVPD010000162.1:0-4446 GCA_964453545.1 uncultured Gemmatimonadaceae bacterium | reverse complement strand
GGAATCCCAATGCCTCAGGCGGTTGCGGATGCGGATCTTCGTTCACCGTATGACCCTTCTCAAGAGAGGCGGTCTGGCGTGAGCGAAGTGCAACGCCTTCGGGGGCCCGGGGACGAAGAGTCCCGGGCCCCTTCGGTTTCGTCGGGGTCGAGCGTGCCTCTCGTGCAGGCTTTCACGGGAGGGGTGGCTGCTGAGAACTCTTGGCTGGTCATCGACGCCAGCGGTCGTGAGGCGGTGATCATCGATCCGGGTGCGGCCGCTCCGCAGTTGCTAGCAGCGTTGCGGCAGTCCGGTGCGGTACCCCGCGCGATCGTCCTCACGCATGCGCACTTCGATCATGTCGAAGGAATCCGTGACGTGCGCGCTGTGTTTCCCGATCTCGAGATTTGGCTCCACCCGGCCGACCGCCGTCTCTACGACGCGGTGCCGCAGCAGGGGCTGTGGTTCGGACTCGAACTCGATGCGCTTCCCGACCCCGACCGGGATCTTGAACCCGGCCAGCCGCTGATCTTCGGTTCGCTGGAATTCGAGGTGCGCTTCACCCCGGGGCATGCGCCCGGCCATGTCACGCTGGTGCTGCCCGAGGCAGGACTGGCGCTTGTCGGCGACGTGATCTTCCAAGGAAGTGTCGGGCGCACCGACTTACCGGGGGGCGATGCTCGTACCCTGATGGACTCCATTCAGCGTGAGATCCTTACGCTGCCAGATTCCACGCGGCTGCTGCCCGGGCATGGGCCTGAGACGACCGTGGGTGCCGAGCGTGCGACCAATCCCTATGTACGGGCCGCTCTCCATGAGAGCCAGCCGTGAGTAGCGTGCATCCACCGCTGCGCGCCGCCGTGCTCGCTTCAGGCGGCGGCTCGAACTTTGAGGCGCTGGTCACGGCCCAACGGCAGTGGGGCTCGGCCGCAGGCTACGAGGTTGTCACGCTCGTCGCCAACCGCGAGGGTGCGGGGGCGCTGGGCCGAGCCGCAGCCCTCGGGATCGAGGCACACGTTGTTGCGTCGGCCGGGCGTTCGCTCGACGCGATCGGCTTGGAGCTCGTACAGGTCTTCGAGCAACTCGGCGTCGAACTTGTGCTTCTGGCTGGCTATCTGCGGTTGGTGCCGCCACAGGTCGTGCAGCGCTGGTCTGGCCGCATTGTGAACGTTCACCCTGCGCTGTTGCCGGCCTTTGGGGGCAAAGGCATGTGGGGCCATCATGTGCACGAAGCGGTCCTCGCTTCGGGTGCGCGCCTGAGCGGGCCGACGGTGCATCTGGTCGATGAGCGCTACGACGAGGGACGCATTTTGGCCCAGTGGCCCATCGCGGTGCGCGCTGACGATACCCCAGCGTCGTTGGCTCAGCGGGTCTTGCAGGTCGAGCACCGTCTTTATCCTCTGGTCGCTCGCCATCTGTGTCATGCCCTGATCCGAGGCGAGGCAGTGCAGCCCCTCGTATTGGGATCCGACCTTCTTTTTCCTGAACTTCTTCCGGAGAACTCCTCATCATGACCCCACGCCGTGCCCTTCTCAGTGTCTCCGACAAGGCGGGGATCATCGATTTTGCCCGCGCACTCGCAGAGCAGGGGTGGGAATTGCTGTCGACCGGAGGGACAGCGGCGACCTTGCGGGAGGCCGGTCTCGACGTGATCGAGGTCGCCGAGGTCACGGGGCATCCCGAGATGATGGACGGTCGGGTCAAGACGCTCCATCCAGCGATTCACGCTGGGCTGCTTGCGCGGCGTGACCGGCCTGACGATCTGGCTCAGATGGCTGAGCAAGGCTATGCGCCCATCGATCTTGTGGCCGTGAATCTGTACCCGTTCCGGGAGACGGTCGCGCGGGCCGACGTGACGCTGGCGCAGGCCATGGAAAAGGTCGACATCGGCGGGCCCACCATGATTCGTGCGGCGGCCAAGAGTCACCGCGATGTGTGGGTGGTGGTCGACCCTGCAGACTACGACGAGGTGCTTCAGACCCTCGGCACGGCCCAGGCAGATCCCGCGGCACTTCGGCGCCGTCTTGCGGCCAAGGTCTTTCGGCACATCAGCGACTACGACGGGGCGATTGCCTCATATCTTGAGGCTCTGGCCAGTGCTTCCGAGGCCCGCGGGTCGACGGCCGCGGCACCCGACACGCTGTCGATCACAGCCCCCTTGCAACAGGCCCTGCGGTACGGAGAGAACCCCGACCAATCGGCCAGCTTCCATCGACTTGGGGCCGCGCCTGTGGGAATCGCTGCGCTGCAGCAGCTGCACGGTAAGGAGCTGAGCTACAACAACATTCTCGATCTCGACGGGGCACTTCTCTCGTTGGCGCCCTTCGCGCACTCGCCGCTTCCGGCCGTCGTGATCGTCAAGCACACGACGCCTTGCGGCATGGCCGTCGGCTCGACGCTCGAGGAGGCCTATGAGCGGGCGCTGGCCTGTGACCCGGTCTCGGCCTTTGGCTCGGTGATCGCCGTTAATCGGCCCATCGACGCGGCCACGGCCGATGCGCTCGATTCGCTCTTCGTGGAATGTCTGGTGGCCCCGGGGTTCGAGCCGCCCGCACTGGAGCGGCTTACGCGCAAGAAGAACGTTCGGCTGCTGACCCTGCCGTCAGGGGTCTCGGTCGAGGCTTTCTTGGCAGAGCACTCGCGTGTGCCTGCGTCGCAGGCGTTTCGCAGCGTCTATGGAGGCGTGCTCGTGCAAGAGCCCCCCGTGCCGCCCTTCTATGGAGTGCATGATGCTTCATGGCGGGTCGTGACGACGCGTCCACCCTCTGAGGCCGAGCTCGACGACCTGCGCTTTGCCTGGGCCGCGGTCTTTGGTGTGAAATCCAATGCCATCGTGCTGGCGCGCGAGGGTGCCACGATCGGAATCGGGGCAGGGCAGATGAGCCGCGTCGACTCCTCCCGCATCGCGGTTCAGAAAGCTGGGGATGCCGGTCTCGCACTGCCGGGCGCTGCGCTTGCCTCTGATGCGTTTTTCCCCTTTCGCGACGGGGTCGATGCGGCGGCCAATGCGGGCGTGACTTCGATCATTCAGCCCGGAGGATCGGTGCGTGACGAAGAAGTGATTGCGGCGGCCGATGAGCACGGTATGGCGATGATTTTCACCGGGCGGCGCCTTTTCCGGCACTAATCGATGCGGTCCAATGGCCGAGATCAGAACGAAGACGGCGCGGACCCCGCTTGGGGCCCGCGCCGTTTCTTCATGGCGCCACGTGCATGGTCAGTCAGCGCGCCTTGTCCGACCGCCTCAGTCGTCGGTGGACAAGATCTCGGCGATGCGCATGCGTACGTCTTCGAAGTGCAGGCGCGTCGAGCGGTCTGTAACTCGTGGCAACGCACGGGCGAGCTCGGTGTCGAGCGCAACGAGCTGCCCCCGCAGCGCCGGCGCCGCGTCGCTGGCCAACGCCTCGTCGTCTTCCATCAGCTCGGTGACTCGCGCGATCCAGGCACGCTGCAGGTTGCGCCGGAAGGCGTCAGTCGCCGCAGCGCTGCGCGCTTCAGACCACAGACCCGCGCGCAGCTCGTCGAGCATAGCTAGCAGAGAATAGGCACCTGATCCCGCCATCTCGCCTTGCTCAACCAGCCGGTTCATGCGATCGACCGCGAGCAAGCGGTTCAGTGCCGAGACCTGAAGCGCGCCAATGCGCTCGACAATCCCCGATCCCGAGATGCGCGACAAAATGTCGTCGTTGAACATCCAGGTGGGGGTCGCGAAGACCTGCTCGTTGAGGTACGCCACGGCGCGCGACTGGGCTTCGGCCGGCACTGGCTCAAAGATGCCACCCGCTTGCCCCTGGCGCTTACGGGTCTGCACGACGCCGCCCACGTTGGTCAGTACATGACCGTTGTAGCGGCTCCACTGCTGCGCCACATTGCCGAACAGCTCAGCGAGCTGGTCGTAATCGTCGCCCTCGACCGCGCTCCATTCGGGCAGATTCGCCACGATGCGCTTGAGGTTCTCGATGCCATAGGTCGAGGCCCGCATCGCGTCGTCGCCAATCGCCTCGGTCTGTGCCGTCGGGTCCTGTCCGTTAGGTGAGGAGAAGCGGTAGATGGGGTTCTCCTGCATCTCGGCGACAAACGCATTCAGCCCAGCCTTTTCGGCGTCCGTGTCCCCATCAACGGGGCGATATCCCCACTCGATGGCAAAGTCGTCGTACGGACCGACCTTGGGCATCAGACAGGTGTCATCTCCCGGTTGCGCCACATAGTTGAACCGGGCGTAATCCATGATCGACGGCGCCACACCCATGTCGCAGGTGAAGCGGGTGCGCAGCGAGTCGACGGGGTAGTAAGCGCTCGACTGCATGTTGTGCTGCAGGCCGATCGTGTGCCCGACCTCGTGAGCGGAGACGAAGCGAACCAGCTCACCCATGAGGGCATCGTCGAATTCGACGGCGCGCGCTTCAGGATTCACGCCTGCGGTCTGAATGAAGAACCAGTTGCGCAGCAGGTTCATCACGTTGTGGT
>CAYVPD010000161.1:0-4450 GCA_964453545.1 uncultured Gemmatimonadaceae bacterium | reverse complement strand
CACGGCCGATGGCAAGGGTGAGGTGCGACGGGTTCGGATCGATCCGGCCTGCGTCGATCCTCGCGACGTCGAGATGC
Source organism: uncultured Gemmatimonadaceae bacterium (assembly GCA_964453545.1). Classification (GTDB taxonomy): domain Bacteria; phylum Gemmatimonadota; class Gemmatimonadetes; order Longimicrobiales; family Gaopeijiaceae; genus Gaopeijia. The sequence continues at coordinate 4,373 of CAYVPD010000161.1, read as the reverse complement.
TCGAAGACCTCGTGCTCGCCGCGGTAAATCAGGCCCAGACCAAGGCTCGGGAGCTGAACGAGAGCGAGATGCGGAAGGCCGCGGGTGGTCTTCCGATGGGTGGGCTACCGGGCCTCTTTTGAGGTCGTCGCAGCCACGACGCCATGTCCATCATCGATCAGTTGACGGGAGAATTCTCTCGTCTGCCGGGGGTTGGGGCGAAAACCGCCCTGCGCCTGGTGCACCATCTCATGAAGGGGTCGCCTGACGACGCTCGGCGACTCGCGTCATCGATTCGCGAGGTTGCCGATCGAGTGCAGCCCTGTGCGCGATGCGGGAATTTTTCGGAGAGCGAGTTCTGCGCGATCTGCTCCAGCACCCAGCGCGAGGGCAGCGTGCTCTGCGTCGTTGAAGAGGCGTTTGAGGTGGGCGCGATCGAGCGCACCGGTCAGTATCGGGGGCTCTATCATGTGCTTGGGGGCCATCTGTCGCCGCTCGACGGCATCGGACCCGACGAATTGAACCTCGCTTCGCTTGCCGAGCGTCTTGCTGGTCCCGATGCTGAGGTACGCGAAGTGATTCTTGCAACGAGCTCGGGTGTGGAAGGAGAGGCCACGGCGGTCTATCTTGAATCACTTTTGCGCTCGCGCGGACTTCGGGTCACTCGGCTGGCTCGGGGGCTGCCGGTGGGCAGCGATCTGGAATACGTCGACGGCAGCACACTGGCCGAAGCGCTGTCAGGCCGACGAGAGATGTAGCGGCCGATTTTCTGAGAGGCTATGTGAATCGCAAGCTGAAAATTGCCGGAATCACGCTCGCCGCGACGGCTGCCGCTGGTGCCACCTTGGCGCTGATCATCAGAGACCAAGAGACGCGGCACCAGCGAAACCTGTTTTCGCCCAACACCCTCCAGCGTCTGGCCGCGCTCGGGTTTCTCGCGCGGGAAGACTCCTCCGTCGCGTATGTCACCCTGCTGAGGGACTTCATTGCGTGGGAGCCGCGCAGCCTGCTTCGCAGCCGAGCCAAGGCGATTCTCGAGCGCATGGAAAACGAGATCGAGGGCGCTGCAGTGCGGATTGTCTGACGTCTCCCGACCCCCCGCACTCTCAAGCTTTCATGAATCCTCCCAACATCATCACGATCGTTCGCATCGTGTTGACCCCGGCTGTCTGGTGGATGGTGATGTCGCCGGGCGTCACCGTGCGTCTTGTCGGATGGGTGGTGTTTCTGGCCGCCGCCTTGTCTGATATTTGGGATGGCTATCTGGCTCGCAAGCACGGCTGGGTCACCGATTTTGGAAAGCTGCTCGACCCTCTGGCCGACAAACTCCTTCTCGTGGTCACGCTGGTACCGACCTATCTGCTCTCCCAGCCGTCGGGGGTCGCCTCAAGCCTGGGCTTCATAGATGCGCTCCCGATCTGGGTACTCGCCGTGATTTTTGGCCGAGAGTTGCTGGTCACCCTGCTGCGGCAAGTCGCCCAACGGCGCGGATCGGTGATTGCGGCCGGTATCTGGGGCAAGCGAAAGGCACTCGCACAGAATCTGTTTGTGGGCGGCGCCTTACTGTGGTTCCCGTTGGCTCAGTTGGCGCTTGACCGCGACTGGGTCGAGACTCCGGTATGGGGGGTCTGGAGCAGCCTTCACAGCTCGTGGAACCTCGTGACGCTAGGTCTCGCGGTAGGCCTCAGCGTGTATTCGCTTGCCGAATACTTTTGGCGTCATCGCAGACTCTTTGGTTTCAATTGATGGCCTCGGCCGCAAGTGCCGTCATCATCACCGTTGGTGAAGAGCTACTGTCTGGAGCCACCACCGACGGCAATGCGGCCTGGCTCGGTCGACAATTGGCTCGACTTGGGGTGCCCGTGGTCGAGCGCTTTACGGTTGGAGATCGTGACGACCGCATCGTCGAGGCTCTCCACTCGAGCCTGAAGCTGGCCGAGGTTGTGGTATTCACCGGGGGGTTGGGCCCGACCGATGATGACCGAACGCGTCCCGCGGTAGCCCAAGCCTTGGGGCTGGACCTGACGCAAGATGTCGAGCTCGTGGCGGGTCTCGAGGCGCGCTTCATCGCGGTGGGGCACAAGGGGCTGCCGACGGCGAATCTTCGACAGGCCATGGTGCCCGACGGAGCCACAGTGCTACCGAACCCCGTAGGAACAGCACCGGGCCTGTGGCTGAAGGTTGGCGACGGTCAGGGGGTGGCGTTGCTGCCCGGCGTGCCACGCGAGATGCGCGCACTCTTCCCGGCGGTCGAGCAGCAGATCGCACTGCGCTTGGGGGCGCGCCTGAGCCCGAGCTGGTCGCTGACGCTGCACACGACGGGGATTGCCGAGTCGGTGCTAGCCCCGCAGGTCGAGGCGGCGCTCAACGTAGACGGGGCGGGTGACGAGCGAGGCGATCTCGCAGCACGACTCGGCGTCGACGTCGCCTACCTGCCTGAGCTGACCGGGGTCGATCTTCGCCTTACGACGCGCGGTGCCGACCAGGCAACCGCACGCGCGGCCTTGGAACAGGTACGCAGCTGCCTTTTTCCCATCGTTGTTGACTACCTCTTCGAGGCTCCGGAGACAGGAGATCTCGTGGAGGCTTTGGGCCAGCGTTTGCAGCGTTCAGGGCTGCGCCTGGCAACGGCCGAGAGCTGCACTGGTGGAGGAGTAGCTGAGCGACTAACCCGGCTGGCCGGCGCGTCGAGCTGGTATGCTGGTTCGGTCGTGGCTTACGACAATCGGGTCAAGCAGGCGCTCCTTGGGGTTGATGCGAGCTTGATCGAGCGCTTCGGTGCCGTGTCGGAGCCGGTCCCTGAGGCGATGGCACATGGCGTTTTGAAGCAAATTGATGCAGACTGCGCCATCGCCCTGACGGGTGTGGCCGGGCCGGGTGGCGGCTCGGCGGCCAAGCCTGTGGGCACGGTGTGCATCGCCATCGCGTGGCCCAAACCCGGCACGCTACAGCCTCAAACCTCGGTCTTCACCCAAGTGTTTCCCGGGGATCGGGAGGCGGTGCGTGTGAGGGCCGGACAGGCTGCACTAGCAGCACTGCTGCGACGGCTCGAGATTGATGAGGAGCAACCATGAGCGACCCTTCGCTATCCCAGCCCGTTATTGCTCACGACGGTACGCCGCTGGCCTCCCGCGTCTGGCCGGCATGGACCACGCCTGAAGGTAGGCGACTTGAGGGCACACGCCTCGCGCAAGGCCGCCTGGTTATTGTGCATGGCTTTTCCGAGCACTCTGGCCGCTATGCACACGTAGCTTCGGCCTTTGCTGCACGGGGCTGGCATGCGATGGCCTTTGACCAACGAGGCCATGGGGCCTCTCCCGGTCGGCGTGGCGTGCTTCAACGGTTCGACTCCCTGATCGACGATGTGCTAGCCGTGGTACGGGCCGCAACTGAGCGCCTTCCCACGGCAGGGCCAACGGTTGTGCTTGGGCATTCGCTGGGGGGGCTCGTCACCCTACGTACCCTTCAGACCCGATCGCATGAGATGAAGCATGCCGGCGTTGGGGCTGCGGTCCTCTCCGCTCCATGGCTGGGTGATGTCCGCGGGCTCCCACCGGGGACACGCATGGTGCTGCGCGCCCTGAACGTGATCGCTCCAGACTTTGCGTTCCCTCGTAAGAAGCGCACCGATGTGCTGGTGGCTGACGAACAAATAGCGAACGACCGCCAGCGCGATCCCCTGGTGCACTCCCACATCTCCGCAGGCCTGTTAGCCGAGGTCCAACGGGCCCAATCTAAAGCACGCCCTGTCGCCCTTGACCGGTCGTTACCTCTACTTGTCATTCTGCCCGGTGACGATCGGCTTTTTGATGATGCCATCACACGCCAGTGGATCGCGATGGCGGTTCAAAAGGGCAGCCAGATCGAGGTGCGCGAATGGCCCGGACGCCGCCACGAACCCCTCAACGACGTCGGGCGCGACGAGGTGATTGAGCACCTTGTTCGTTGGGTCGACACCCATGCTTAGTCCTCGGTTCCGGCGACGAACCGACCCTCTGAAACGGGGTACGAATCTTGATGGATGGCGAGGCGCGGCTGCGCTGCCGATCTCGCCGGTTTCCCTCCTTTCTTTTGGACCATGACTGATTCCACATCTTCTGCGCAAAACGAGCCGTCGGGGCAGCACGATCCCGTCGGTCCAGATGCGATCACACCTGAAGAAGTCGAAGAGGCTCTTGCCGAGGCTGACCTCGAGGGCGAGTCGAGACACCTGCAAAGCCAGTTCGACGACCTCAATGATCGGCATCTGCGGCTTGCTGCCGAGTTTACCAACTACCGGCGCCGCGTTGAGTCGGAGATGTCATCGGCCTGGGATCGTGCTCAAGCCGATCTCGTGCGCCGACTTCTCGACGTGCTCGACGACCTTCAGCGGGTGGCTCTGCTGGACCCCGCCG